>NZ_JAHLRC010000052.1:0-29926 GCF_018919545.1 Citrobacter sp. S46_ASV_140 | reverse complement strand
TTGCCCAACGATTTTGCGCTCACCGTGCACAATGTGAGAACTCCAGCTCACCACCAGGAAAACGACCAGTGTACTGATGGTACAGGACACCACCACCGGACCAAATTGCGCACGGAGCAGATCAAAGTACTGCATGATCCCCACGCCAATCGGGACAAACAGCAGGGCCATATAGCGAATCAGCACATAGCAGCCGGGGTTAACCCATTTTGCCGGTAGCACCTGCAAAGCCAGTAAGACAAACAGAATCAGCATGCCGATAATGCTGCCCGGAATGGTGATGGGGAGTAGCGATGCAAGAAAAATACCTGCATAGAGGCAGGCATAAATCAGGACGAATGCGCGCAAATATTGCCAGATAATGTTCAGTGCTTTGCTCATAGTTGAAACCCTTGACGAGACTGATTCATCATACAATTAAACTTCAAAACGTGCTACCGATCACATCATGAATTCTAAGCATAGAAGAAATAGATATCTGGAACATCGGGCGATGGCCCTAACTGTTCACGTTAAACCTGTGCCAGGTAATACAGAAAACGATTCAGGGCGGTCGTGGGTGTTTCATTGTTGCGCCAGAACACGCCTACGCTGCCTTTTTGTTCAATCTTCGGCAGATTCAGGATAGCCAGCTGTCCCTGGGCGGCATAACGCTGCGCCAGGCGTAGAGAAAGAATAGAGATCATGTCGCTACTTTGCAGCAGGTTGGTGCTGACGTTTATCGATGCCGACTCAATGATGTTTTCCGGTAGCATGACGCCGTTATCTACCAGCGCGTTGTCAATGCTTATCCGGATGGGCGTTCCCGTCGGCCAGACAATCCAGCGCCAGTTAGCCAGATCATGCCAGGTGAGCAGGGGATATTTTGCCAGCGGATGGTCGGGGCGCGCGACGAAACAGACCGGCTCGGTATACAGCACCTGGTAATTGAGCGGCAACTGAAGCGCCCGGCCACCGACGCGTCCGACCACCACATCCACCGAACCCGCGAGCAGATCGTGCAGCAGCGGGGTCATCACCTTCTCTTCAATATTAAGATGCAAGGTCGGCAGCTCTGTGAGCAAACCCAGTATCGCCTGTGAAACGCAGTCCGTCGCCACCGGCGAGCAGCCAATCTTCAGACTCCCTACCAGGCCTCCCTGCTTAAAACGGGCGATTTCATACTGTGAACGTTCCATATCATTGATCAGGCGTTGGGCATGCTGCAGTAGCAGCTTGCCGCCTTCTGAAGGGCGTAAGCCTTTGCTATGACGTTCAAAGAGTGTGATACCCATCTCATCTTCGAGCTGCGATAACCATTTTGACAACGCTGGCTGGGTGATATTCATCATTCGGGCGACGTGAGTCAAATTCCCCTGTTCGCCCAGCGCAATAAGCGTTTGCAGGTGGTGTAACTTAAGTTTCTGCGCCCAGTTAGCCATTTGCTATAACCTCCAGGTTATGCCTCTGCATGAAAAGCCATTGTACATTTCATCTCCAAACATACAAAGTCGCAACATACCTAAAACAAAACAGACATCTACTCTACCTGCACTGAGGCATTCACTATGACTCAACAACGTGATCTACAAGCACTGATCGATTCCGCCCCCGTCGGTAAGACCCAGTGGCGCGTTATCATTTGCTGTTTTTTGGTCGTCATGCTCGACGGTTTTGATACTGCAGCTATTGGTTTTATCGCGCCCGACATTCGCACCCACTGGCAACTGACGGCCGGAGATCTGGCGCCGTTGTTTGGCGCAGGCCTGCTGGGTCTGACCGCTGGCGCACTGCTCTGCGGTCCGCTATCGGATCGTTTTGGTCGCAAACGGGTGATTGAACTCTGCGTGGCGCTGTTCGGCGCACTGAGCCTGATCTCGGCTTTTTCCCCCGATCTACAAACGCTGGTTATTTTGCGCTTCCTTACCGGGTTAGGCCTGGGCGGCGCGATGCCAAATACTATCACTATGACCTCAGAATACCTGCCAGCGCGTCGGCGTGGTGCACTGGTCACCATGATGTTCTGCGGTTTTACCCTGGGCTCGGCGATGGGCGGGATTGTCAGCGCACAGCTGGTGCCGGTTATTGGCTGGCACGGCATCCTGGTGCTGGGAGGCGTGCTACCGCTGATGCTGTTTGTGGCTCTGCTGTTTGCGCTGCCGGAATCCCCGCGCTGGCAGGTTCGTCGTCAGTTGCCGCAAAACGTGATTGCCAGAACCGTCAGCGCCATCACCCGGGAACGTTATGACAATACCCAATTTTATCTCAACGAGGGCGCCGCGATTGCCAAAGGCAGCATTCGCCAGCTGTTCGTCGGGCAACAGTTGCCCATTACCCTGATGTTATGGGTGGTGTTCTTTATGAGCCTGCTGATCATTTATCTGCTCTCCAGCTGGATGCCAACGCTGCTTAACCATCGCGGAATTGACCTGCAGCATGCCTCATGGGTGACCGCCGCCTTTCAGATTGGCGGTACGCTCGGTGCGCTGGTGCTGGGAGTGCTGATGGATAAATACAACCCTTTCCGCGTGCTGGCAGTGAGCTATGCGCTGGGTGCGGTGTGTATTGTCATGATTGGTCTGAGCGAGAACGGCCTGTGGCTGATGGCGCTGGCCATTTTTGGCACCGGCATCGGCATCAGCGGTTCGCAGGTGGGCCTGAATGCCTTAACCGCCACGCTTTATCCGACGCAGAGCCGGGCTACGGGCGTCAGCTGGTCTAATGCGATTGGCCGCTGCGGCGCGATTGTCGGCTCGCTCTCCGGCGGCGTGATGATGGCGATGAATTTCTCATTCGATAACCTGTTTTTCATTATTGCCGTTCCGGCGGCCATCAGCGCGGTGATGCTTATGCTGCTGACGGTTGTTATCCGCCAGTCGGCCTCTGTCCCTGACGCGTTGTCACGCGTAGGCATCGTGAACAAATAAGGAGAATCTCTATGTCAGAACTTAATCAGGATGTTAAGAACAGCCGTCAGCAGTTTTACCAGCATATTTCCGGGCAGAATCTGACCCCTCTGTGGGAGTCTCTGCACCGCCTGGTACCGCCAACGCCGAACGCACATTGTGCTCCTGCATACTGGAACTACCAGGAGATCCGCCCGCTGCTGCTGGAAAGCGGCGATCTGATTGGCGCGAAAGAGGCGATTCGTCGCGTACTGGTGCTGGAAAACCCCATGCTGCGCGGACAGTCTTCAATCACCCCAACGCTGTACGCCGGATTGCAGTTAATCATGCCGGGCGAGGTTGCCCCGAGTCACCGGCATAATCAGTCTGCGCTGCGCTTTATTGTCGAAGGGAAAGGGGCATTTACCGCGGTGGATGGCGAGCGCACCCAAATGCATGAAGGGGATTTTATTCTGACGCCACAGTGGCGCTGGCACGACCACGGCAACCCAGGCAGTGAACCGGTGGTGTGGCTGGACGGTCTGGATCTGCCACTGGTGAATCTGCTGGGTTGCGGCTTTGCGGAAGATTACCCGGAGGATCAGCAACCAGTCACGCGCAAGGAAGGGGATTACTTACCACGCTACGCGGCCAATATGCTGCCGCTGCGTCATCAGAAGGGTAACTCATCGCCAATTTTCAACTATCGCTACGATCGCAGCCGTGAAGCGCTGCATGACCTGACCCGCATGGGTGACGCCGATGAGTGGGACGGTTACAAGATGCGTTACGTCAACCCGGTGACCGGTGGTTATCCCATGCCTTCAATGGGGACCTTTTTACAACTGTTGCCGAAGGGCTTTTCCTCGCGGATGGCGCGTACCACCGACAGCACTATCTATCACGTGGTGGAAGGAAGCGGGCAGGTCACCATCGGCACCGAGATCTTCAATTTTTCGCCAAAAGATATCTTCGTGGTGCCAACCTGGCACGGCGTGTCATTCCAGGCCCACGAAGATGCCGTCTTATTTAGTTTTTCGGACAGACCGGTTCAGGAAGCGCTGGGGTTGTTCCGTGAAGCACGTTATTAATTTGGGAGAGAGAAAATGACGCAATACGTATTCGAACCACAAGCGCCTGTTACCGTTCCGGTCGTTGGCAGTAATGAACAGTTTCCCGTGCGTCGCGTTTACTGCGTGGGCCGCAACTATGCCGCTCATGCGCGTGAAATGGGTTTTGATCCGGATCGCGAACCGCCGTTCTTCTTCTGTAAACCTGCCGATGCAGTGGTCCCGGTGGCGGCCGGTCAAACCCTCGAGCTGCCATACCCGTCGCAGACCGATAACTATCACTATGAGATAGAGCTGGTGGTGGCGATCGGTAAAAAGGGCAGCGATATACCCCTGGAAAAAGCGCACGAATATATCTGGGGCTATGCCACTGGTCTGGATATGACCCGCCGCGACAGGCAGATGGAGATGCGCCAGATGGGGCGTCCGTGGGAAATCGGCAAAGCATTTGATCTCTCAGCCCCCATCGCGCCGCTGCATAAAGCCAGCGAAAGTGCGGATGTTAACAACGCGCCTATCTGGTTGCAGGTCAACGGCGACGATCATCAGCGTAGCGATATTCGCCACCTCATCTGGTCCGTTAATGAAACCATTAGCTATCTGTCCGGCTTTTTCGAACTACAGCCGGGCGATTTGATCTACACAGGCACGCCAGAGGGCGTGGGCGCAGTGGTGAAAGGAGATGTGATCACCGGCAATGTAGACGGTTTAACCCCCATCGCTGTGAAGATTGTCTGAGGTGGATGATGAAGCTGTACAGTTTCTTTAACAGCTCCGCGTCATATCGCGTACGCATTGCGCTGGCGCTAAAGGGGCTTGATTACCAGACGGTGGGCGTCAACATCCGCATCGGTCAGCAGAACGAGCTGGCTTACCGGCGGATGAACCCGGTAGGGCTTGTACCGACGCTGGTCACTGATGAGGGAGAATCACTCGGGCAGTCGCTGGCGATAACCGACTGGCTGGATGGTCACTTTCCGCAGTCGCCGCTGCTGCCAGCCGACTTCCCGGCGCGCAGCCGGGTGCTGGAAATTGTCTATGCCATCGCTTGTGATATCCATCCCGTGAATAACATGCGGGTACTGCGCTACCTGAGCGAAGAGCTAAAGGTCAGTGAAGAGGATAAAAAACGCTGGTATGCGCACTGGATCCAGCAAGGGTTAAGCGCGGTTGAACAGATGCTGCGCCAGAGTCACTCGGGGACGTTCTGCGTGGGGGATGCGCCGACGCTGGCGGATTGCTGTCTGATCCCGCAGTGGGCGAACGCGTTACGTATGGGCTGTGATCTGAGCGGGTATCCGCGCTGTAAGGCGGTATACGATGCCTGTACCCAGCTTCCGGCGTTTATCGCCGCCGCGCCCGAGAATCAACAAGACAAAATTCCAGCCTGATAAGGAGAAAGACAATGGCTAAAGTGACACGCGCAATTATCGTGGGTGGCGGGATTGGCGGCGCGGCGACCGCGCTGTCGCTGGCCCGTCAAGGCATTAAAGTGATGTTGCTGGAGAAAGCGCACGAGATTGGTGAGATTGGTGCGGGCATTCAGCTCGGGCCGAACGCGTTTTCTGCTCTGGACAGCCTTGGCGTGGGTGACGTCGCTCGTCAGCGCGCCGTTTTTACCGATCACATCACCATGATGGATGCGGTAAACGCGAAAGAGGTTGTACATATTGAAACCGGGCAAGCGTTCCGCGATCACTTTGGCGGTCCTTATGCGGTTATCCATCGGGTTGATATTCATGCTTCTGTCTGGGAAGCGGCACTGGTTCATCCCAACGTTGAGTATCGCACTTCAACTAACGTGGTTGATATTCGCCAGACAGAAGATGAGGTGACGGTCTTTGATGAGCACGGTAACAGCTGGACAGCGGATATTTTGGTGGGCTGTGACGGTGTGAAGTCGGTTGTGCGTCAGTCTCTGATTGGCGATGCGCCACGCGTGACCGGGCACGTGGTCTATCGCGCGGTGATTGATTGCGATGATATGCCGGAAGATTTGCGTATTAACGCGCCGGTGCTGTGGGCCGGACCGCACTGCCACCTGGTGCACTATCCACTGCGCGGCGGCAAGCAGTATAACCTGGTGGTGACCTTCCACAGTCGTCAGCAGGAGGAGTGGGGGGTAAAGGATGGCAGTAAAGAGGAAGTGCTCTCCTATTTTGCCGGTATTCATGCGCGTCCGCGTCAGATGCTGGATAAGCCGACGTCATGGCGTCGCTGGTCCACCGCTGACCGCGAACCGGTAGAGAAATGGGGGACCGACCGCATTACGCTGGTGGGTGATGCTGCGCATCCGGTGGCACAATATATGGCGCAGGGCGCCTGTATGGCGCTTGAAGATGCCGTTACTCTCGGTAAGGCGTTACAGCAGTGTGACGGCGATGCGGCTGATGCCTTTGCCTTGTATGAGTCGGTGCGTATTCCGCGTACTGCGCGCATCGTCTGGTCGACGCGCGAAATGGGACGTGTGTACCACGCCGCAGGCGTCGAGCGCCAGGTGCGTAATCTGCTGTGGAAAGGCAAATCTCAGGCGGAATTTTATCGTGGTATGGAATGGCTGTACGGCTGGAAAGAAGATAACTGCCTGTTGCCGCGCTGAGCCTCTTTAATCTCCCGAACGGAGGCGCTACCATAGCGCCTCTTTTTTTGCGGGTGACGATATGCGTGTTTTACTGGCGCCGATGGAAGGCGTGCTCGACTCACTGGTGCGCGAGCTGCTGACTGAAGTGAATGATTACGATCTGTGCATCACCGAGTTTGTGCGCGTGGTAGATCAGCTCCTGCCGGCAAAAGTATTCCATCGGCTCTGCCCGGAACTGCATAACAATAGCCGGACGCCATCCGGCACGCGGGTGCGCATACAGTTGCTGGGGCAGTATCCGCAGTGGCTGGCGGAGAACGCGGCGCGCGCGGTAGAACTGGGCTCGTTTGGTGTCGATCTGAACTGTGGCTGCCCGTCGAAGCTGGTCAACGGCAGCGGCGGTGGCGCAACGTTATTAAAAGATCCTGAACTCATCTACCGGGGCGCAAAAGCCATGCGCGAGGCGGTTCCGGATCATCTCCCCGTGACGGTGAAAGTGCGTCTGGGCTGGGACAACAGCGACAGGCAGTTTGAAATTGCTGATGCCGTTCAGCAGGCGGGCGCCAGCGAGCTGGCGGTGCATGGCCGAACCAAGGAACAGGGCTATAAGGCCGAACATATCAACTGGCAGGCTATCGGTGAGATCCGCCAGCGGCTTACCATTCCGGTTATCGCGAATGGCGAAATCTGGGACTGGCAAAGCGCCCAGGACTGTATGGCTATCAGCGGATGCGATGCGGTGATGATTGGCCGTGGGGCATTAAATATTCCGAACCTGAGCCGTGTGGTGAAGTACAACGAGCCGCGTATGCCGTGGCCTGATGTCGTGATGCTGTTGCAAAAATATACTCGTCTTGAAAAGCAGGGTGATACCGGGCTGTACCACGTGGCGCGGATTAAACAATGGTTAGGGTATTTGCGTAAAGAATACTCAGAGGCAACCGCGCTGTTTCAGGAAATCCGCGCATTAAACAATTCACCGGATATCGCGCGCGCGATTCAGGCCATTGATATCGCTAAATTGCATTAACACATTAATCGGCCACCGGAGTGGCCTTTGTTTCAAAAAATCATCTTAAACACGCCAGTTACCACCAATAACCCAATCAGAAAAATAACTAAAATAATCCACAGTAAGATTTTCATCAGCGTTCCTTTTTTGGTGAGTTCAGGTTAAGTATAGGAAAGCCTCTGAAAATCTTCCTGTAATGACCTTACTCCGGTTTACGTGCGCTGAGCAGAAACACCATTGGCCGCTCTTTTTCTTCATCCAGCGCCGGGTTTTCAGCAATCTGTTCAGCGGACGGCCCCCATTCATCGACACAAACGATTTCGAATCCGGCGGCTATCAGCGCATTAATCCAGGTCGCCAGCTTACGGTGCTGTTTTTTGACACCCTCCGCGAACCAGTTACTGATGCGTGTGCCTTCCTGCTGATAATGATTGACCGGCCAGGACTGTTGCCCGGTTTTATCTTTTATCCAACCTTGGTTAAGCGGTGCAGTATAAATGGGATGCTCGGCAGAGAATACCAACATGCCTCCCGGTGTTAACGACTGGTAAATCGTTACGAATAATCGCGCGATATCGCGCAAATAGTGCAGGGCAAGTGAGCTGTAAACCAGGTCAAAGGAATTTGGCGACAGGGAAAGCGTTTCGAGATCTTCACGGCGATAAACGATGCCATTACCCTGCGTCATGCTGTGCGCCTGGGTTAACATCTTTTGTGAAATATCCAGTCCCACTACGCTGGCCGCCTGGTTATCGCGCGCGTAGCGGCAAAACCAGCCATATCCGCAACCCAAATCGAGGATATTTTTTCCCTGTAGAGCGGGGAGCATCGCTTGTATTGTCGGCCATTCTGGCGCACCGTCGAGCCCTTTTACTGAACGGTCCAGTGTGGCATATCCGGCAAAGAACTCGGGATCGTCATAGATATTCTGTGACATAATGTCTCCATCCATAAATTATTAAAATTAATTAATCTAAATTATTTGTTGGGTGTATATTTTGCCGATTATATATTTTTATTGCCAAAGGTGTATTGCCACGCGTAACTAAAAAAGGAAACGCGACAAGTCGTAATCTCAGCACATCTTTTCTTACCTGTGTCTCTCCATGAATCGTAATTCTGCTTTTGTCACGACGGCATTGTTGCCGCTTTTTATTTTGATGTCAGGTTGCGCGCCGATGCATGATGACCGCCAGTCTCTGTCACAGCAGACCCCCGCTGCGAATGTCGATACCACATTGCCTGCGGCGTTAAAAAATGGCTGGCCGGACAGCCAATGGTGGAAGGCATTCCATGACCCCCAGCTTAATGCGCTGATTGACAGCACGTTACGCAACTCCCCTGATATGCAGGTCGCGGAACAGCGCATTCAACTGGCGGAGGCGCAGGCTAAGGCTGTGGAGGCGCAGGATGGCCCGGAGATCGATTTCTCTGCAGATGTGGAGCGTCAGAGAATGTCAGCCGAAGGGCTGATGGGTCCGTTTGCCATTACCGATCCGGCCGCCGGGACGACCGGGCCGTGGTACACCAACGGCACCTTGGGTTTAACTGCTGGCTGGAATTTGGATCTGTGGGGTAAAAATCGGGCCGAAGTGACGGCACGTATTGGGGCCGTTAAGGCGCGTGAAGCCGAGCGCGAGCAAACGCAACAGGTGCTGGCGAGCGGTGTGGCTCGTCTTTACTGGGAATGGCAAACGCAGGCCGGGCTGAAAACCGTGTTGACGCAAATCGAAACCGAGCAGCAGAACGTCATTAACGTTGATCGTCAACTGTATCAAAATGGTCTTACTTCTTCGGTGGAAGGCGTTGAAACCGATATCGATTCCAGCAAAACAGAGCAGCAGCTGAACGATGTCAGCGGTAAAATGAAGGTAATTGAAGCGCGGTTGAGCGCGCTGACCAACTCGCAGTCCACAGCCCTGAAACTCCATTCGACCCCGCTGCCCGCGGTGGAAAGCCAGCTCCCGTCCCAGCTAGGTTATTCGCTGCTGGCCCGCCGACCGGATTTGCAGGCGGCGCACTGGTACATTGAGTCATCGCTGAGCAGCATTGATGCGGCGAAAGCGGCGTTTTATCCCGATGTAAATCTGATGGCATTTTTACAACAGGATGCGTTACATCTGAGCGACTTGTTTCGCCATTCCGCGCAGCAAATGGGCGTAACGGCCGGGCTGACGCTACCTATCTTTGATAGCGGCAGGCTGAACGCGAATCTCGACATTACTCAAGCGCAAAGCAACCTGACGGTGGCGAATTACAACAAAGCCGTGGTGGATGCGGTGAATGACGTGGCGCGTGCAGCTTCGCAGGTAGAAACCCTGGCGCAGAAGAATCAGCATCAGCAGCAGATTGAGCATGATGCACTGCGCGTAGTGGGTCTGGCGCAGGCGCGCTTCAATGCCGGAATTATTGCGGGCTCCCGGGTCAGTGAGGCAAAGATCCCGGCATTACGTGAACGGTGCAACGCTCTGCTTTTACAAGGGCAATGGCTGGATGCCTCAATCCAGTTGAACCGCGCGCTGGGGGGCGGCTACCACGCTTCGTAACGCACCCGCCCGGTAGACATCGCGCTACCGGGCCGTACTTTTGCTGCTGCGTTTTTTTAACCACCACCGAACGCCAGGCACCAGCACAATCACCAGAGCCAGCCATATCCAGTGCTTAATATGCTGGTCGAGATTGTGTAGCCACGGCGCAATGACTTCTCCCCCCACATAGCCCAGCGTGGTAAATATCAGCGCCCACGCCAGCGCCCCCAGAATATTCAACGGCAGGAAAATTTTAGGCGGCAAATGGCTTGCGCCAATCAGCAATGGGCCGATCACGCGAAAACCATACATAAAACGGGTGCCAATCACGAACAGATAAGGACGGCGCTGGATCATTTTCTGCGCCCGGCGGATTTTGTCGCGATGTTTTGAAAAACGACGCAAAATTTTTCCACCGTAACGACGCCCAAGCAGATACAGCAATTGATCGCCAATCATCCCGCCCAGGGCCACAGAGATAACCACCAGAGGAAATTTAAGTAATCCCTGATGTGCCGCCACGCCGCCCAGCAGGGTAATGGTTTCACCTTCGGCCAAACTGCCAATGACCAATGCGGCGTAACCGTAATGTGCAATAAGACTGTTTATATCCATATGTCTGGATGACCTCCCGACGTTAAGCATACACCCTGTGAATCATCGTGGGGTTTAAAAGCGCTGAATTAGCGGTTCGTCATTTTTGTTGTTGTACAAAAATTAATCCAAAGCTGAATTATACTTGAACTGTTGAGGTCCGGAGCTGACAAGAAGGGGGCGGTATGAACCATGTCTGGGGGCTGTTTTCCCATCCCGATCGTGAAATGCATGTGATCAACAGCGAAAACGAAAGCGTTTCGCATCACTACACCCACCATGTACTGCTGATGGCGGCAATCCCGGTTGTTTGTGCGTTCATCGGTACCACACAAATCGGCTGGGATTTTGGCGATGGCAATATCCTGAAATTATCCCTGTTGACCGGATTTGCAATGGCGATTCTGTTTTACGGGGTGATGCTGGCGGGCGTTGCCGTCATGGGCCGGGTTATCTGGTGGATGGCGCGTAACTACCCGCAGCGTCCGTCGCTGGCGCATTGTATGGTCTTTGCCGGATATGTCGCGACGCCGCTGTTTTTAAGCGGGCTGGTCGCACTTTATCCGCTGGTCTGGCTGTGTGCATTAGTCGGGACTCTCGCGCTGTTTTACACCGGCTATTTACTTTATCTCGGTATTCCGACGTTCCTGAATATCACTCGTGAGGAAGGGTTGAGTTTTTCCAGTTCGACGCTGGCGATCGGTGTGCTGGTACTGGAGGTTCTGCTGGCTATTACGGTAATCCTGTGGGGTTACGGCTATCGGTTATTCTGACGGATAAACCTGTCTACGCTGCGTTGTTGACGTAAAAGTCAGCAACGCAGCATTTCGAGACGATTCTCCTGTGGCAGCAAACCTGCCGGATCGCTATGATGCCTGAGCTAGCTTGAGATAATACTTAATCTCTGGCGGTGTGCGTTGTGACGTGCGTGAACCATTATCAGAAATCTCATCATGCTGAAATTCCGAGTTTCATTATTAAGCCTTGCCCTGGTGCTGGCCGTTCCTTTTGCACCCCAAGCCGTGGCGAAAACGGCAACTACCGCAGCGGCTTCTCAACCTGAGATAGCGTCCGGTAGCGCGATGATCGTTGATCTGAATACCAACAAAGTTATCTATTCGAACCACCCGGACCTTGTGCGTCCGATTGCGTCGATTACCAAATTAATGACGGCGATGGTGGTGCTTGATGCACGACTGCCGCTGAATGAAAAGCTGAAAGTCGATATTAGCCAGACGCCGGAGATGAAAGGCATTTACTCTCGCGTACGACTGAACAGCGAAATCAGCCGTAAAGACATGTTATTGCTGGCGCTGATGTCATCAGAAAACCGTGCGGCGGCGAGTCTGGCGCATCATTACCCGGGCGGATACAACGCGTTTATCAAAGCCATGAATGCCAAAGCGAAAGCGCTCGGCATGACTCAGACACGCTTTGTGGAACCCACTGGCTTGTCGATTCATAACGTCTCGACCGCCCGTGACTTAACCAAGCTGCTGATCGCCAGCAAACAGTATCCGCTGATCGGCCAGCTAAGTACCACGCGTGAAGATATGGCGACGTTTGCCAACCCTGCGTATACGCTGCCGTTTCGTAACACCAACCATCTGGTATACCGCGATAACTGGAATATTCAGTTAACGAAAACCGGGTTTACCAATGCGGCAGGTCACTGTCTGGTGATGCGCACAGTGATTAACAACAAGCCGGTGGCGCTGGTGGTGATGGATGCCTTTGGCAAATATACTCACTTTGCCGATGCCAGCCGTTTACGTACCTGGATTGAAACGGGCAAGGTGATGCCGGTTCCGGCGGCGGCGCTGAGCTATAAAAAGCAAAAAGCTGCGCAGATGGCGGCGGCAGGTTCGGCGAAGGGCGAGCAAACCGCACAGAACGATTAAATAAGATATCTTATCCGGCCTACGCATAGCGAATGTAGCAGTAGGCCGGGCAAGCAAAGCGCCCCGGCAACATGCCCAGTAGCGCTTATCTTTTTCAGATTTACGATTCTTTCCAGAACTTCTGCTTACTCGTTTTCCCAATACCCGGATTCATACTGTTGGTGGGGTCATTCTCACGGTAAAAACGGGTCAAGGTTTCCGGCGCCTGATACAGATGCCCGACGTTATGCTCTGCCGGATACTGCGCCCCACGCTCGCGCAGGAGTTCCAGCATCTGCTCTTTGAGCGCATGCGCATCCACGCCTTTTTTCACGATGTAATCCTGATGGAAGACGTAACACATAAAGTGACCGTAATAGAGTTTGTGCACCAGTTGACTGTCGATCTCTGGAGGCAGATGCTCGTACCATTCGGTGTCGTTACGACGCAGCGCGATATCCAGCGCCAGAATATCTTCCACCTCATCCGCATGTACGGCCTGATAACGAATAGCCGCGCCAGCCGCCGCGAAGCGGTGCAAGAACGCCTTGCTGCCTTCTTCCGCCGTACAGGCAAAGAAGTCGCCTTCAGCGGTTTTGAAATACTCGCTTAGCCAGTTTTGGGCTTCAGCCACGCCGCCACCGGCCATTTTTAACAGCAGGTGATGCTCGTACTTATCGCGCCAGCTTTTCATGCGCGCCGGTAAGTGGCTGGGGAACAAATGACCAAATTTCTGCATTGCCCGGTCGGTGAAGTGAGGACGGAAAATTTTCACTTTTTCCAGCATCGCATCGGTGCGACCTTTCAGGGTGAAGAAGAACGGCATTTTATCGGTGCCGAGCTTGTCGATCATCAGAAACGTATCTTTGCCGTATTGCTCAGCGATGTCGTAAATATCGCGGTGCATATATTCACCGGCGACCGGCAGATGCTCGAATTTTGCCAGAATATGACGGCGGATCTCCGTCAGCACCTCTGGCTGGTTGGTGCCGATGTAAAAGACCTGCTGGTTTTTTTCGGCTTCGAAGGTGTCCAGACGCACGGCAAAGACCGCGAGCTTGCCTGCACAACCGGACGATTCAAACAAGCGATCCGGGTCGGCGTTATAGCGTGCGGGCGTGTCTGCGTCGATATCTCTGACACGGGTAACGTAGTCGTGATCGTGCGCGTGACGCCCGTCGTGGCGAATATCGTCATCTCTAATACGCTCGTCATCCAGTTTGCTCAGGATCTGCTCCGGGGTCTGGCCCAGCTCAATACCCAGATGGTTAACCAGCTGTAATTTTCCCTGTTCGTCAATACGCGCAAACAGCGACATCTCCGTGTATGCCGGGCCGCGCTGTACCAGCGAGCCGCCGGAGTTGTTGCAAATGCCACCGATAACCGAAGCGCCGATACAGGAAGATCCGATTACCGAATGCGGCTCACGGCCAAACGGTTTGAGCGCTTTTTCCAGCGAATAGAGCGTGGTTCCTGGATAGGCCAGCACCTGTTCACCTTTGCCGATGACGTGCAGCTTATCAAGACGCAGGGTGCTGATAATGACAATCTCGCGGTCGTAATCATTACCGCTCGGCGTAGACCCTTCGGTCAAGCCGGTGTTAGCGGCCTGCATCAGGATAATTTTATCCGCGGCGACGCAGGCGCTCAAAACGCGCCACAGTTCTAAAAGCGACCCGGGGAACACGACGGCAAGCGCATCGCCCTGGCCGGAGCGGAATCCCTTGCGATAGCGGGCGGTTTTAGCAGGTTCTGTCAGCAGGTGTGAATGACCCACCAGACGGGTCAGTTCATTCAGGAAAGCTTTATTATCTGTTGTAATGGAAGACATTCTCCACTCCTTGTGGTGGGACTCAATATCAGGAACAAGCATAGCGCTTTGTATGACAATACGCTTTCTCATTCATATTGTCTCTGGTTCGTCTTTTACTGATTCGCGCTGGTTTCGAAAATTAGGAGAATAACCTTAGCTTTCTTTATCGCTCCCGTTTAGTCTTACGGCAAACTGCGGTTTTTGTTATATTTTCGCTGCCTCGTCGGGAAAAAATAAAGAGAGAATCAACATGAAATGGCTATGTTCTGTAGGTGTCGCGGTGAGTCTGGCATTGCAACCAGCGTTGGCGGACACTCTGTTTGGTAACCATCCACTGACGCCAGAGGCGCGGGATGCCTTCGTTACCGATTTACTCAAGCAGATGACCGTGGATGAGAAGATTGGGCAACTGCGTTTGATAAGCGTCGGGCCTGATAACCCGAAAGAAGCCATCCGCGAGATGATCAAAGACGGGCAGGTTGGGGCAATTTTTAACACCGTCACGCGCCAGGATATCCGCAAAATGCAGGATCAGGTGATGGATCTCAGCCGCCTGAAAATCCCTCTCTTTTTTGCCTACGACGTATTGCACGGTCAGCGTACCGTATTCCCGATAAGCCTCGGTCTGGCGTCCTCCTTTAATCTTGATGCGGTCAGAACCGTTGGTCGAGTGTCTGCGTATGAAGCCGCCGATGATGGTCTGAATATGACCTGGGCGCCGATGGTCGATGTCTCGCGCGATCCGCGCTGGGGCCGCGCCTCGGAAGGGTTTGGCGAAGATACGTATTTGACCGCCACGATGGGCAAAACCATGGTGGAAGCGATGCAGGGTAAAAGCCCGGCCGATCGCTATTCGGTGATGACCAGCGTCAAGCACTATGCCGCCTATGGCGCGGTTGAAGGCGGCAAGGAATACAACACTGTCGATATGAGCCCGCAGCGTTTGTTCAACGACTATATGCCACCGTACAAAGCCGGACTGGACGCCGGTAGCGGTGCGGTGATGGTGGGGCTTAATTCGCTGAACGGCACGCCGGCGACTTCGGATGCATGGCTGTTAAAAGACGTGCTGCGCGATGAGTGGGGCTTTAAGGGCATTACCGTTTCCGATCACGGCGCGATTAAGGAACTGATTAAGCACGGCACTGCCGCCGATCCTGAAGATGCGGTGCGTGTGGCGATCAAGTCCGGCATCAACATGAGCATGAGCGATGAGTATTACAGCAAATACCTGCCGGGGTTGATTAAGTCAGGTAAGGTGACGATGGCGGAGCTGGACGACGCTGCGCGTCATGTGCTGAACGTGAAATATGATATGGGGCTGTTTAACGATCCGTACAGCCATCTGGGGGCCAAAGAATCTGACCCGCAGGACACCAACGCGGAAAGCCGTTTGCATCGTAAAGAGGCGCGTGAAGTGGCGCGTGAAAGCCTGGTGCTGCTGAAAAACCGTCTGGAAACATTGCCGCTGAAAAAATCCGCCACCGTAGCGGTTGTCGGTCCGCTGGCCGACAGCAAGCGTGATGTGATGGGCAGTTGGTCTGCTGCCGGGGTTGCCGATCAGTCGGTAACGGTGCTGACGGGGATTAAAAATGCCATCGGCGAGCAGGGCAAAGTGGTATACGCCAAAGGGGCGAACATCACCAACGACAAAGGCATTGTCGACTTCCTCAACCAGTATGAAGAGGCGGTGAAGGTTGACCCGCGTTCACCGCAGGCGATGATTGATGAAGCCGTTAACGCCGCGAAGCAGTCTGACGTGGTGGTCGCGGTAGTTGGTGAAGCGCAGGGAATGGCGCATGAAGCCTCCAGCCGCACCGATATCACCATTCCGCAGAGTCAGCGTGACCTGATTACCGCGCTGAAAGCCACGGGTAAACCGCTGGTTCTGGTACTGATGAACGGTCGTCCGCTGGCGCTGGTTAAGGAAGATCAACAGGCCGATGCGATCCTCGAAACCTGGTTTGCCGGGACGGAAGGCGGTAACGCCATCGCCGATGTGCTGTTTGGCGATTACAACCCGTCAGGCAAGTTGCCGATGTCTTTCCCGCGCTCTATCGGACAGATCCCGGTCTATTACAGCCATCTCAATACCGGTCGCCCGTATAATGCCGATAAGCCGAATAAGTACACGTCGCGCTACTTTGACGAAGCGAACGGTCCGTTGTATCCCTTTGGCTATGGCCTGAGCTACACCACATTCACGGTTTCTGATGTGAAACTCTCTTCTCCGACGATGAAGCGTGACGGGACCGTGACGGCCAGCGTGCAGGTGACCAACACCGGCAAACGCGAAGGTGCGACGGTGATTCAGATGTATTTGCAGGATGTTACCGCTTCAATGAGTCGTCCGGTAAAACAGCTGAAAGGTTTTGAGAAGGTGAATCTTAAGCCGGGTGAAACCCAAACCGTTAGCTTCCCAATTGATGTTGAAGCGCTGAAATTCTGGAACCAGCGTATGCAATACGATGCCGAACCGGGCAAGTTCAACGTCTTTATCGGCGTGGATTCCGCCAGAGTGAAGCAGGGCGAATTTGAACTGCTGTAGTAATTGATATCATGCCTGGTAACGTGACGCTTATCAGGCCTGCGAAATCGTACCATCCGGTAAACTCACTTTGGGTTTGCCGGATTTTTTTTATTGTATTATCGCCTTACCGCGAGTAACTCTCAGTGTTACTACCCAATTGCCAGGTTAAGGCTTGATTTTTCGACTATGCTTTTTCCTCAAGTCTCTGAAAAGGGCCGTAAAAGAATGAGGAGTGCAGCATGATAATTTCAAAAGTTTGGGTGGGTTCGCTGGCGTTGTTAGCCGCGATCAGCTTGCCCTTACAGGCCGCGTCACCCGTCACGGTCGGTTCAAAAATAGATACCGAAGGGGCGCTGCTCGGCAACATTATTTTGCAGGTGCTCGAAAGTCACGGCGTGAAAACCGTTAATAAAGTACAGCTGGGTACCACTCCGGTGGTGCGTGGGGCAATCACCTCTGGTGAACTGGATATTTATCCGGAATATACCGGCAATGGCGCATTCTTTTTTAAAGATGAGAATGATCCTGCATGGAAAAATGCGCAGGCTGGTTATGACAAAGTGAAAAAGCTGGACGCAGAGCAAAATAAGCTGATCTGGCTAACGCCTGCGCCCGCCAACAACACCTGGACCATTGCGGTTCGCCAGGATATCGCGCAAAAGAATAAGCTTGAGTCCCTTGCCGATTTAGGCCGTTACCTGAAAGACGGGGGGACGTTCAAACTTGCCGCCTCTGCGGAATTTATCGAACGGGCTGACGCGCTGCCTGCCTTTGAAAAAGCCTATGATTTCAAACTGAATCAGAATCAGCTGTTGTCGCTGGCGGGGGGGGATACCGCGGTGACGATTAAAGCGGCGGCGCAGCAGACCTCAGGGGTCAATGCAGCGATGGCCTACGGTACCGACGGTCCGGTTGCGGCGCTTGGTCTGCAAACATTAAGCGATCCGCAAGGCGTACAGCCCATTTATGCGCCAGCGCCCGTTGTGCGTGAATCGGTGCTGCAGGACTACCCGCAAATGGCAGAATGGCTACAACCGGTATTTGCCAGCCTGGATGAAAAAACGCTGCAACGGCTGAATGCCAGTATCGCCGTGGAGGGGCTGGATGCGAAAAAAGTCGCAGCAGACTACCTGAAGCAAAAAGGATGGGTGAAGTAACGGAGTTTGCAGCAGGTGGGTGTTTTGTCGAATATTTCAGTAAATCGGGTGCTGTTGCTGCTGGTGTTTCTTACCATCGCGGCGGCAGCGCTTCCTTTCATCAGCTATGCTCCCAATCGCCTGGTTTCCGGTGAAGGGCGTCAACTCTGGGATATCCAACCCGACATGGCATGGGGATTAGCGGCGGCCTGTGTGCTGCTGTTTCTTCTGTGCTTTGTACCGGGAAAATCCGGCAATATATTGACGCTTATCGTTAGCCAACTGTTGGTGATTGCGGCGCTGGTCATCGCCGGCACAACGGCAACGTATCTGGCTCAGACGGGTAGCCCGCTGGCCAGAACCAGCCTGGGCAGCGGGTTCTGGTTAGGGCTGGGACTGATGCTGCTGGCAGCCAGTGACGCCATTCGTCGCATCACCGAACGGGCGTCGTGGCGTTGGTTATTGCACGCACAAATATTCATTTTGCCGCTGGTGTTACTGCTCTCCGGTACGTTTAACGATCTTTCTCTGCTTAAAGAATATGCCAATCGCCAGGATGTCTTTAACGACGCCCTGGCGCAGCATCTGACGATTCTGTTCGCTACCGTGGTGCCCGCGCTGCTCATTGGCGTGCCGCTGGGCGTCTGGTGTACTTTTTCTGTCTCCCGTCAGGGGCCAGTATTCGCGGTACTGAACATCATCCAGACTATTCCCTCCGTCGCGCTGTTTGGCCTGTTAATTGCGCCGCTTGCCGGACTGGTGAAGCACTTTCCCTTGCTGGGTTCGCTTGGCGTAGCGGGAACCGGTCTGACGCCTGCGCTTATTGCGTTGGTGCTGTATGCGCTTTTACCGCTGGTTCGCGGCGTAGTGGCTGGATTGAATCAGGTTCCACGCGATGTACTTGAAAGCGCCCGGGCGATGGGGATGAGCGCGCGTCAGCGGTTTATCTCGGTGCAGTTTCCACTGGCGCTGCCGGTCTTCTTGCGCAGTTTGCGAGTGGTGATGGTCCAGACGGTGGGGATGGCGGTGATAGCCGCGCTGATTGGTGCAGGGGGATTTGGCGCGCTGGTCTTTCAGGGATTGCTCAGTAGCGCCGTTGATTTAGTGCTGTTGGGCGTGATCCCGGTCGTTGTGCTGGCTGTGTTGATTGATGCGCTGTTTGATTTAGGGATCGCGCTGCTAAAGGTATCGAATAATGATTGAATTTCGCCATGTCAGTAAAACCTATGGCCAACAAAAAGCTGTCGACGACCTTAACCTGCAGTTAGGAGAGGGCAGCTTTTCGGTATTAATTGGCACGTCAGGTTCGGGCAAGTCTACCACGCTAAAGATGATCAACCGGCTGGTTGAACATGACAGCGGGCAGATCCGTTTCGCCGGGGAGGAGATCCGCAGCCTGCCGGTGCTGGAGTTACGACGGCGCATGGGGTACGCGATTCAGTCTATTGGTTTATTTCCCCACTGGACCGTCGCGCAGAATATTGCCACCGTACCGCAGCTGCAAAAGTGGTCACGTTCACGTATTGATGATCGAACAGATGAACTAATGGCGCTGCTGGGCCTCGAGGCGAGTTTGCGTCACCGTTATCCGCATCAGCTCTCCGGTGGACAACAGCAGCGGGTTGGGGTTGCGCGTGCGTTGGCCGCAGATCCGCAGGTGCTACTGATGGATGAGCCTTTTGGCGCGCTGGACCCGGTCACCCGCGGCGCGCTGCAGCAGGAGATGACGCGTATCCACCGTTTATTGGGACGTACCATTGTGCTGGTGACGCATGATATCGACGAGGCGCTGAGACTGGCGGAGCATCTGATTTTGATGGATGCGGGAAAAGTTGTGAAGCAAGGCACGCCGCTGTCGATGCTCACTGCGCCAGCGAATGATTTCGTGCAAACTTTTTTTGGCCGCAGTGAACTGGGCGTAAGGCTGTTGTCGCTGCGTACGGTAGGGGATTTTATCCGTCGCGGCGAACACTCAGACGGCGAGCCGCTGGTGGATGAGATGACGCTACGTGATGCATTGTCGGTGTTCGTGGCGCGTGGTTGCGATGTCTTGCCGGTCGTGACGCCGCAGGGGTTGCCCTGCGGGACGCTTCATTTTCGCGATTTGCTTTCGGAGACGCCGACCCGTGAAACGTCTTGCTGATCCATTGCTATGGCTTGTTGCGCTGTTTCTGATCCTGTTGATGGGGTTGCCTCACAGTCAGGCCCTGTTTAGTTCGCTATTTCCGACGCTGCCGCGTCCCGTATATCAGCAGGAAAGTTTTACGGCGTTGGCGTTGAGCCATTTTGCGTTGGTGGGGATTTCAAGCCTTATTGCCGTCATCATTGGCACCGGAGCGGGAATAGCGGTAACCCGGCCCTGGGGCGCGGAATTCAGGCCGATGGTGGAAACGATTGCCGCCGTGGGGCAGACATTTCCTCCGGTCGCCGTGCTGGCGATCGCCGTACCGGTGATGGGGTTTGGGCTTGAACCCGCGATTATCGCGCTGATTTTGTATGGCGTGCTACCTATCTTGCAGGCAACTCTGGCGGGACTCGGCGGAATTTCTCCCAGTGTGATGGATATCGCCAGCGGAATGGGCATGAGTCAGGGCCAGCGGCTGCGGAAAGTGGAGTTGCCGCTGGCGGCACCGGTTATTCTGGCGGGAATTCGCACGTCGGTGATTATTAATATCGGCACCGCTACGATAGCGTCAACCGTCGGGGCGAACACGCTGGGCACGCCGATTATCATCGGACTGAGCGGGTTCAATACCGCCTATGTGATTCAGGGGGCGCTGCTGGTCGCGCTGGCTGCGGTGATAGTTGACCGCGGGTTTGAGCGATTAGCGAGCCACCTTACCCGGCACGTAAAATGAATGTGTAGCCTGCCAGCATGACGCCGCCGATACCGCCGATGGCCATCAGCAGGAAGAGGGTAATGACACCGATTTTAGCTGCGCTCATTATGCACTCCTTATGTGAATCTAAGGATTGTACACGTTTGTTAACAGAATATTAAGAGCCGATCCTGGTTGGCTTTAAATACCGAGCGGATAAATATCGTGACCTAACGCGCGCCATTCGTTCAGTTGTTGCTGCTGAGCAGGCGTTTGGCTTTCGCCGCACCAGACCAGTAAGGTTCGGCCTTCAAACAGTTCCGGTCGCAATTGGTTTAGCGAGTGGGCGAGGACGTCAACGCGCCATCCCTGCTGGCTGGCTACCCAACCCTCCAGCCATAAGCGGGTGGTATCATGAATGTTCCAGCCGACAACCAGGGCATCTTTCCCCTGTTTCTTGCGCGCCGAGGCCAGACAAATCGCGATGTAGTTGATGAGGACACCGTCGAGGATCCCCAGTAACGCCTGCAGGATCGGCTGCTGACATTGCAGGCGGCGGCGTAACGGAATGAACAAATGGGTGTTGAGCGTTTGTGCGGGATAATCCTGACCGCGCTCTTTGATCCACATCCTGAGGCTATGCAGATTATTACTTTGCAAATAGCTCAACAGCGTCTCTTGCTGTTCGCGCCAGCCGTTATGCACATCAATGTTCTCATTGCTGAGCAACATTTTTACCTTACTGACCTGAACGCCGTTATTTATCCAGCGTTTTATCTCACGGATCCGGTCAATATCCGCGTCGTTGAACAGGCGATGCCCGCCGTCTGTTCGCTGCGGTTTCAGTAATCCGTAACGCCTCTGCCACGCGCGTAAAGTGACAGGGTTGATATCACAAAGCAAAGCCACTTCACCTATTGTGTAAAGCGCCATCGTCGTCTCACTTATGCTCGCGAGGTCCCAGTTTTACTTTAGACGCTCTTTTGCGAACCAGGTAGTTTTGTCTGTTTTTTGATCAACAAATGGGTGAATTTGTAGTCATGCTCGCGCTTTCGAGTGATCGTTCTCACAAATTCCTTTTTTTTTGCAACACTTCAAAGAAAGTTACGCGCAGCCCATGTATGTTACGCGCTTTTAAGTGATGTGTGGTTGGCAGGTATGTACGAGTTTAATCTGGTGTTGCTGCTGCTTCAGCAGATGTGTGTGTTTCTCGTTATCGCGTGGCTCATGAGCAAAACGCGTTTGTTTATCCCGCTGATGCAGGTCACGATCCGGCTCCCGCACAAGCTGCTTTGCTACGTTACCTTTTCCATTTTCTGCATTTTGGGCACCTATTTCGGGCTGCACATTGATGATTCTATTGCTAATACCCGAGCTATCGGCGCGGTGATGGGTGGGCTGCTTGGCGGCCCGGTGGTCGGCGGTTTGGTCGGTCTAACCGGTGGCTTACATCGTTATTCAATGGGCGGAATGACGGCGCTCAGTTGCATGATTTCGACCATTGTGGAAGGTTTGCTCGGCGGGCTGGTGCACAGCGTGCTCACCCGTCGTGGCCGTACCGATAAAGTCTTTAGCCCACTGACCGCGGGTGCCATTACTTTTGTCGCCGAACTGGTGCAGATGCTGATCATCTTGTTAATCGCCCGGCCGTTTGACGATGCGTTTCGGCTGGTCAGTAATATCGCCGCGCCGATGATGGTGACGAATACCGTGGGCGCAGCCTTATTTATGCGTATTTTGCTCGATAAACGGGCGATGTTTGAAAAATATACCTCTGCTTTTTCCGCCACTGCGCTCAAAGTTGCCGCCTCAACGGAGGGTATTTTGCGCCAGGGGTTTAACGAGGTTAACAGCATGAAGGTCGCTCAGGTGCTGTATGAAGAGCTGGATATCGGTGCTGTGGCAATTACCGACCGTGAGAAGCTGCTGGCATTTACCGGCATTGGTGACGATCACCATCTACCCGGAAAACCTATTTCGTCGTCGTACACCCAACGGGCGATAGAAACCGGAGAGGTGGTGTATGCCGATGGGAATGAAGTCCCTTACCGCTGCTCTTTGCACCCGCAATGCAAATTAGGCTCGACGCTGGTGATCCCTTTGCGGGGGGAAAACCAGCGGGTGATGGGAACCATCAAACTGTATGAAGCCAAAAACCGCCTCTTTAGCTCGATCAACCGCACGCTGGGGGAAGGGATCGCCCAGTTGCTTTCGGCGCAGATTCTGGCCGGGCAGTATGAGCGGCAAAAAGCGATGCTCACGCAGTCGGAAATCAAACTCCTGCATGCACAGGTGAACCCCCATTTTTTGTTTAATGCGCTCAACACCATCAAAGCCGTGATCCGACGTGATAGCGAGCAGGCCAGCCAACTGGTGCAGTATCTGTCGACGTTCTTTCGCAAAAACTTAAAACGTCCGTCGGAGATTGTGACGCTGGCTGATGAAATTGAGCACGTTAATGCCTATCTGCAAATTGAAAAGGCGCGATTTCAGTCGCGCCTGCAGGTGACTTTAACGGTGCCAGATGCGCTTTCGTATCAGCAATTACCTGCCTTTACCCTACAACCTATTGTGGAGAATGCCATTAAGCACGGTACCTCTCAGCTACTGGATACCGGCGAAGTGTCGATTACCGCCCGCCGCGAAGGGCAGTATCTGATGCTGGATATTGAAGATAACGCCGGGTTGTATCAGCCAACGTCTGAGGCCAGCGGATTGGGTATGAATCTGGTTGATAAACGACTGCGCGAGCGGTTTGGCGACGATTTTGGCATCAGCGTAGCGTGTGAACCTGACCGCTTTACCCGAATCACTTTACGACTTCCTCTGGAGGAACTGGCATGATCAAAGTGCTGATTGTCGATGACGAACCGTTAGCGCGGGAGAATCTGCGGATCCTGTTGCAGGCGCAAAGCGACATCGAGATCGTCGGCGAATGTTCGAATGCGGTGGAAGCCATCGGCGCGGTACATAAACTGCGTCCGGATGTCCTGTTCCTTGATATTCAGATGCCGCGTATCAGCGGTCTGGAAATGGTTGGCATGCTTGATCCTGAGCATCGTCCGTATATTGTTTTCCTTACTGCGTTTGATGAATATGCGGTGAAAGCTTTTGAAGAACACGCGTTTGATTATCTTCTCAAACCGATTGAAGAGGCGCGACTGGAAAAAACGCTGAGCCGTTTGCGTCAGGAGCGCACAAAACAGGATGTATCGCTACTGCCGGAGAATCAGCAGGCGCTGAAGTTTATTCCGTGCAGCGGTCACAGCCGAATCTATCTGCTGCAAATGGATGACGTGGCGTTTATCAGCAGCCGCATGAGCGGCGTGTATGTGACCAGCAGCGATGGTAAAGAAGGTTTCACCGAACTGACGCTCAGAACGCTGGAAAGCCGTACACCTTTACTGCGCTGCCATCGGCAGTATCTGGTGAATATGGCGCAATTGCGGGAGATCCGTCTGGAAGAAAACGGTCAGGCCGAACTGATTTTACGCAACGGGCTGACAGTTCCGGTAAGTCGCCGTTATCTTAAAAGTCTAAAAGAGGCGATTGGACTGTAAAACTGATACACTGCGCGCCATTGCATCACCGACAGTTGAAGGCTCTATGCTAAGTAACGATATTCTTCGTAGCCTGCGCTACACCCTGAAAGCGAACAATAACGACATGGTGCGTATTCTTGCGCTTGCTGACATGGAATCCACCTCCGCAGGTTTTGATACCTGGATGACAAAAGAAGATGAAGCCGGGTTTATTCGCTGCCCGGATATCATTCTCTCCGGATTTTTAAACGGTCTGATTTATCATCTGCGTGGTAAAGACGATTCTGCGCCGGAACTGGCGCTTGAGCGTCGTGTTAACAACAATACGGTGCTGAAAAAGCTGCGTATCGCCTTTTCGCTGAAAACCGATGATATTCTGGCCATTATGACCGAGCAGAAGTTTCGTGTGTCGATGCCGGAAATTACCGCCATGATGCGCGCGCCGGACCATAAGAACTATCGCGAATGCGGCGATCAGTTTCTGCGTTATTTCCTGCGGGGTTTGACGTCGCGAGTGCACAAAACGAAAGCGTAAAACGACGCTGGCGACCGCGATGAATTTCGGGTCGCCAGGATGTTATTTCACCTCTTTAAAACCTGCCGATTCCATTACCGTTTGCATTTGCTTCATGCTGATATTTTTATCGGCTTTCTCAGAAAGCTTCATCCCGGAAATTGCCTGTAACGCTTTTATATCGACTTTTTCCATATCGATAGTGACATTTTCCTGCGCGTAGGTATCTGTATAGGTGAGCTTTTCTTCTACGCCTGCAATATTTTGATATTTAGCGCTTAACGCGTCGAATACTTTTGCGGCTTCCTCTTTATTGCTGGCGCCGACAGACGCATAGCTGATTTTACTTTCGGAGCTTTGTTTCAGAACTTTGTCACCTTTATAGGTGTAAGAGACGGTGATATCCGAACCGTTAAGATTGGCATTGAATGTTTTCGTCTCTTCTTTTTCACCACAACCCGCCAGGGAAAAAACCACAACCGATGCCGCGGCGAGAGAAACTAATTTTTGTAACGCTGTCATGTAAAACTCCATTTTATGAATATCGAATGCTAAATAATAATTCTAATGAATATGATGGGGCCGGGCGGCCTTAATAGCAGAGCAGTATAGAATAAATCTAATAGCGATGGCTAAGCAGTCCGAAAATGGAGTGGGGGAGTGTGTTTAAGATTAAAGGTAAATCCCTCAGCAAAAAAAAAGCGCTGCAGTTGCAGCGCTCGAGATGTCTGATTTATTTCACCTGTTGGCCAGGTTTTGCGCCTTCGTCCGGGCTTAACAGGAAGATATCTTTCCCGCCAGGACCTGCCGCCATGACCATCCCTTCAGAAATACCGAAGCGCATCTTACGAGGTGCCAGGTTAGCAACCATAATGGTCTGACGTCCAATCAGGGTCTGCGGATCCGGATAGGCAGAACGAATACCAGAGAAGACGTTACGCTTCTCGCCACCGAGATCCAGCGTCAGACGCAGCAGTTTGTCAGAACCTTCCACAAACTCGGCGTTTTCAATCAATGCCACACGCAGGTCAACTTTGGCGAAATCGTCAAAGGTAATGGTTTCCTGAATCGGGTCATCCGCCAGCGGGCCGGTTACTGGTGCGGCAGCGGCCTTCACTTCTTCTTTCGACGCTTCCACCAGCGCTTCAACCTGTTTCATGTCGATGCGATTGTAGAGCGCCTTAAAGGTGTTGACCTTGTGACCGAGCAGCGGTTGCTTAATAGCATCCCAGCTCAGCTCGCTGTTCAGGAAAGCTTCTACACGTTCAGCAAGCGTTGGCAGAACCGGTTTCAGGTAAGTCATCAGGACGCGGAACAGGTTGATACCCATGGAGCAGATCGCCTGCAGGTCGGCATCGCGGCCTTCCTGTTTAGCAACGACCCACGGAGCCTGTTCGTCAACGTAGCGGTTTGCCACATCGGCCAGCGCCATGATTTCACGGATAGCTTTACCAAATTCACGACTTTCCCATGCTTCGCCAATCACCGCAGCAGCGTCAGTGAAGGTTTTATACAACGCCGGGTCGGCCAGTTCAGCCGCCAGTACGCCGTCAAAACGCTTGCTGATAAAGCCTGCGTTACGTGATGCCAGGTTGACTACTTTGTTGACGATATCGGCGTTTACACGCTGTACAAAGTCTTCCAGGTTCAGGTCGATGTCATCAATGCGTGAAGAAAGCTTCGCCGTGTAGTAGTAACGCAGGCTGTCGGCGTCAAAGTGCTTCAGCCAGGTGCTGGCCTTAATGAAGGTACCGCGAGATTTGGACATCTTCGCACCGTTTACCGTCACATAACCGTGTACAAACAGGTTGGTCGGCTTACGGAAGTTGCTGCCTTCCAGCATTGCCGGCCAGAACAGGCTATGGAAGTAGACGATGTCTTTACCGATGAAGTGATACAGCTCAGCGTCGGAATCTTTCTTCCAATACTCATCAAAACTGGTCGTGTCGCCGCGCTTATCGCACAGGTTTTTGAACGAACCCATATAGCCAATTGGTGCATCCAGCCAGACGTAGAAGTACTTGCCTGGCGCATCCGGGATTTCAAAACCGAAGTATGGGGCATCGCGGGAAATATCCCACTGCTGCAGGCCGGATTCGAACCATTCCTGCATTTTGTTGGCGACCTGCTCCTGCAACGCGCCGCTGCGTGTCCAGGCCTGCAGCATCTCGCTGAATGACGGCAGGTCAAAGAAGAAGTGTTCGGAGTCGCGCATTACCGGCGTCGCGCCAGAAACGACGGATTTCGGCTCGATAAGTTCGGTCGGGCTGTAGGTTGCGCCGCAGACTTCACAGTTATCGCCGTACTGATCCGGAGATTTACATTTCGGGCAGGTGCCTTTAACGAAACGGTCCGGCAGGAACATGCCTTTTTCCGGATCGTAAAGCTGGGAGATAGTACGGTTCTTAATAAAACCGTTCTCCTTCAGGCGCGTATAAATCAGCTCAGACAGCTCACGGTTCTCTTCGCTGTGCGTAGAGTGGTAGTTGTCATAGCTGATGTCAAAACCCGCAAAATCAGTCTGATGCTCCTGACTCATTTCACCGATCATCTGCTCTGGCGTGATCCCAAGCTGCTGTGCTTTCAGCATGATTGGCGTACCGTGTGCGTCGTCCGCGCAGATGAAGTTAACCTGGTGGCCGCGCATTCGCTGGTAACGGACCCAGACATCAGCCTGGATGTGCTCCAGCATATGGCCGAGGTGGATAGAGCCGTTGGCGTACGGCAGCGCGCACGTTACCAGAATTTTCTTCGCGACTTGAGTCATAGTGGGCAATTACTTCTTTTGTAGTGAAAAGGGCTTTGATAGTACCAAAATGGTAATTACTGCGCCAAGCGATAAGGGCATTTATCCGTAAATGAATAATTGTTGCGGTTGGAGTAAACTACCTGGTGACTATTGTATTTTCAGAACAACAAAAAGGAGTCGGGATGAACGCACAATCCCAGGCCAAATCACCAGAGACCCTGCGCGCGATGGTTGCCGGGACGCTGGCGAATTTTCAGCATTCAACCCTGAAGCATAATCTGACGACGCTTAAAGCGTTGCATCACGTTGCCTGGATGGATGACACGTTGCACGTTGAGCTGGTCATGCCGTTTGTCTGGCAGAGCGCGTTTGAGGACTTAAAAGAGCAATGTAGCGCCGATCTGCTGCGTATTACTGGTGCGAAAGCAATCGACTGGAAACTGTCGCATAACATTGCGACGCTGAAACGCGTGAAAAACCAGCCGGGCATTAATGGTGTAAAAAACATCATCGCCGTCAGTTCGGGTAAAGGTGGCGTGGGTAAATCCTCTACTGCCGTGAACCTGGCGCTGGCGCTGGCTGCGGAAGGGGCGAAGGTAGGGATTCTGGACGCCGATATTTATGGCCCGTCAATCCCGACGATGCTCGGTGCGGAGAACCAGCGTCCAACCTCTCCAGACGGTACCCATATGGCGCCGATCATGTCTCACGGCCTGGCGACAAACTCTATTGGTTATCTGGTTACTGACGATAATGCGATGGTGTGGCGCGGCCCGATGGCCAGCAAAGCCCTGCTGCAGATGCTGCAAGAAACCTTATGGCCGGATCTTGATTATCTGGTACTGGATATGCCGCCGGGTACGGGTGATATCCAGTTGACGCTGGCGCAAAACATTCCGGTCACGGGTGCGGTTGTGGTGACCACTCCGCAGGACATCGCGCTGATCGATGCGAAAAAAGGCATCGTGATGTTCGAAAAAGTCGAAGTGCCAGTGCTGGGTATTGTTGAGAATATGAGTATGCATATTTGCAGCAACTGTGGTCATCACGAGCCAATCTTCGGCACCGGTGGCGCGCAGAAACTGGCTGAGCAGTATCACACCCAACTGCTGGGACAGATGCCGCTGCATATTTCTCTGCGTGAAGACCTGGATCGTGGTACGCCGACGGTCATCAGCCGTCCTGACAGCGAATTTACCGCCATTTACCGCGACCTGGCAGGACGTGTCGCTGCCCAGCTCTACTGGCAAGGGGAAGTGATTCCGGGTGAAATTGCCTTCCGCGCGGTGTAATTAATAGCGTTAAAAATATTCACTGAATCAATAATGAATTGATTCAGTGAATATATTGGATGAAAAATCTCACTCAATTATTTATCCGGACTGTATAATTCATCTCTTTTTCTGAATAAACGCCCTCAATTCATCATTTAAATTGATCAAATTGGTCGAATTAATCTACAATCTCAATTAGTCTTAGCGAGGCAGTTAATCCATAATCTACTGGAAAGACGGCTTGTGTGCTGTTTCCCAACCGATACAGGAATAATGAACGTAATGAAAAAAAATTATTCTTGGGAGTTATTACTTTGGCTTATGGAATGAGCGCTTCTGCTTTCGCCACAGATACTGCCACCTTGAATATCAATGGTCGGGTAACTGAACCCACCTATAGCGCTGATGCCGGGTGTATATTTCAGATAAAAGTGATGGGTTAACGACAATTAATCTAGATATGACATCTGGACCAGCAATGATTTTTCAGTAAGTAGAATTTAAGCTTTACAGTAACGCATAAACCCATCACGTGTCAGTTTTCATTACCCCGATACGAAATTAAAATGCCAGATACCACATTAAATGAGATGCTCACGGTTAATAATACCAAATCGGGTTCCACAAATCTGGTATTGAATTGCGAAAGTATATATAACGTCACCACCAATCCCGTAACTTTTAAGGTGGTGCGCGGTGTCTGGGATGAAAGCGGGAAAATACTAAAAAACACGATAGCGAATGGCGCCAAAGGGGTGGGGTTCCAGATATATAATGGCACCGCGACTTCTCCTCTAAAATAGGGGGATAATCTGATGAACAGAATGACCAAACTGGAAGCAATCAGTAATCAGTACACTTTCCCTATCACTGCGAAATATATTCGCGTGACAGGGGAATCATTACTGCCTGGTGAAGTACAAAGTAAAGTGATATTTGCAGTATCTTATGACTAATTGATTTGCGGGTATTTCACGTACTTTCTTGTTGAAAGTACGTGTTTTTTCTATTAACGATGAT
>NZ_JAHLRC010000051.1:0-31068 GCF_018919545.1 Citrobacter sp. S46_ASV_140 | reverse complement strand
TGCGGTCATTACAGAGCAGGTCACTCACAAGGATATACTTGCAGTCAGGCGTCATCTTGAAATGGGGTGTGTACATCTGGCGGCGATTAACGGCAAAGAAGAGGATTTTGAAAAACTCAGGGAAGAAATGCGGCTAATTAAGGAAAACTTTAAGGACGTGGACGATTTTATTAGCCACGATTTGCAATTTCATTTCATTCTTTCCCGCGCGTCGGGTAATACACTGCTTTCTATTTTACTTCAGTCGCTGCATGAACAGCTAATGACCTCGATGCGCGCCGGTTTGGTTGCACAGAGTAAGAAAGAAAAAGAGTATGAAATTAAGATCATCGAGCTGCATCAGCGTATTTGCGACGCCGTTTGCACCAGAGATCCTGAACGAGCCGTACAGGCTATGGCCGAACATTTTGAAAATGCCATCGACGCGTTGATCGATTAGCCGTCGAGCAACGTCGAATCTTTAAAGCTATACCCTATTGTTAGTTGGAAATAACGGATTAATATCCCGCTATATGGTTAAATGTCGTAAATGTGTACTAGCGTAAAGTAAGATTGAACCATACCAGAATGTGACAGGCTGATGCGCCCTGCGGGCTTGTCCAACCCCGCGGCTGTATACAAACAAGTTCTGAACAGACTCACAGTTTTCGTTGCAGGCCAACAAAAATAAATACGGGCACCAGAAATATTTTCTGGACTCTTTTTTCAATAGTGACGAAATAAGCAGCATAAATATCATTTTTAGGCAATAAATCGTCGGCAAATGCATTTCAGGGTAATCCTTGAGTACTTTAGTTGTCTTCTTCAGTTAATGAAAGGTATTAGAGAGGACTTAGGGTAGCCCTAACTCCTCTTCTTAGGAAAAGCTTCGTAGATAGTCATGATCAAACTTAACAGTTATTGGTAATGCGAAGGAAATTCCATCAAGTTGAGGCTTTGTTGAATAAATCAGAGTTAGACGACAGGCTCCCGTTACCGCATCTGTTATGCGATCCGGACGCTGTGAGGCATATCAAACAACGTCATCCGGTCCAGCGCTTAAGCCATTGCCATCGCGTCACCCACCTGCGGTTCATAGTCCCGAATGCTCAGATGAGCACCCAGCAGGGTTTTGGTATGGAACACAGCCGTTTCTGCCAATGAGCGACGATGATAACCTACTTGAAAGAGTAGCCCGTCGGGCGGAACTCCTGAACCAAATGCGGGGTATTGTTGATTATGATAATCCTCTGTATGTACCGGTTCGCAAAGCCGAATATGTCGCAGAGTTGCATAATAGTTTTCTCCTTACTCCCTGGCTGACTGTACGTCCTAACCTTCAGTTACTCGCTCATCCGGGAGGAAGTGAGGAGATTAAAGACGCGTGGGTTGTCGGAAATCAGGTGACGGTTAAATTCTGATAAAACGGGTGGTCGCCGTCTGGCCTAACCAGGATGAGCGAAAATAGCGAAGCATTTAGAGGCCAGCTAATTTTATGAACCATAATCGGCGGGTTTCAGGTTCATGGCGAGCCTGAAATCGTATAGTCCAGGCTGGCATAAAAGGGACGGTTGTAAAAAACTGCTTTCTCAGAATGATTCGCGTCTGAGCCAGGGGCTCTCGACCAGCACCTTGTCCCGGTGGGTGTCGCCATTGATAATGTGCAATGTACTTAAGCGACCAATCTCATAATGTGGCAGTTGGACCGTGGATAGTGGGGGTAAAAACAAATTTCCGATGCCTACAAGATTATCGTAGCCAAGAACGGCAATATCCTGTGGGATTCGGATACCCTGCGTCAACAGCGTTTGATACACCATAAATGCAATACGGTCGTTGCCACAGATGACCGAATCAAATCGCGGTTTCCCCTGAACGATATGCGCCAGCAGCATCTCCGGAATATCCCGGTAGTGCTCATCGCCAAATTGCATATAGCAGTGCTCAAGCGTATCAGGATCGATACCGGCTTCACGGTAGGCGCGATCAAGCCCCCGACGGCGGCGACGCGTCGCCAGATGGTTGACAGGTAAATGCAGGCAGAGAGGGCGGCGGTATCCCGCAGCCAGTAGAGCCTGTACGGCCGTATACTGGCCTTGTTCATCGTCAGGTATATAGCTGGCAACCGGTTCTCCCTTGTTCTCGCAGTTGGCCAGAACGCAAGGGTGCTCCAGTAGCCGGGGCGGGATGCTCACTTCACGCAACCCCATGGTGGTGAAAATGATCCCCCCGGGTCGGTGGGCGAGCAGCAGGTCGACAATATCGTCAGGATTATCATCGGTAAACATATTCACCACGAAGCTGTTCCAGCCATACGCCCGTGCGGTTTCTTCGATAGACAGCGTGATTTCTACCGAAAAAGGGGTGGTGACGGTATCCAGCGCCAGCACGCCGATGGTTTTGTTCCGGGAGCCGACACGACGAACCTGCCGGGCTGAGAGGTCTGGCACGTAATTTAACTGCAGGATCGCCTCCTGCACCCGGGACAGGGTTTCAGGCTTTACGCGTTTCGGGTCATTCAGCACCCGTGAAACCGTCATGAGCGATACATTGGCCAGTTTGGCCACATCTTTTAAAGACGCCATAGTTTTCCATTATCTGAATGCATTTAACCCTGTAAGGTGTTTTGAGCCAATGCGAATGTCCTATTCTAGGCACCGATACCCAGGGTTACGCAAGTCATGCTCAAAAGTTTGAGCGCGATCTCAACACATTAATGTTAACGTTAACTTTTGTGATTAACATCGAGTATCCCACCAAAATCGAGTGTACGTCTTAAATGTTAACGTTACCATCTTAGCATATCCTTCTTGCGAGATTACATAGATGAAAAAACGGCCTACTCAAAGTTACATGCTGCTCAGCGCTCTGCTGTTCTTTTTCTTTGTGACCTGGTCCTCATCAAGTTCACTTCTCTCTATCTGGCTTCACCAGGAGGTGGGGCTAAAGGCATCGGAAACCGGGATTATTTTTTCCGTTTTATCCGTTTCCGCGCTCTTCGCGCAAGTCTGTTATGGCTTTATCCAGGACCGGCTTGGTCTGCGTAAACATTTATTATGGTTTATCACCGCCTTGCTGATCCTCTCCGGCCCGGCTTATCTACTTTTTAGCTATTTGCTGAGCGTTAATATTCTGCTGGGTAGCGTATTCGGGGGCTTATTTATCGGGCTGACGTTTAATGGCGGTATTGGCGTTCTGGAGTCCTATACCGAGCGTGTTGCGCGTCAGAGTACCTTTGAGTTTGGGCGGGCACGCATGTGGGGGTCTCTGGGCTGGGCTGTCGCTACGTTTTTTGCCGGGTTACTGTTTAATATCAACCCTGACCTTAATTTCCTGGTGGCCTCTTGCTCAGGCTTAATCTTCTTCTGTCTGCTAGCCCGCTTAAAGGTGGCCGCGCCGGCAAGCATGGAGAAACTCGAAATCGGCGCGAAAAAAGTTTCTCTGGAAGACGCCCTGCGTCTGCTCACTCTGCCGCGCTTCTGGGCGCTGATATTCTTCGTGGTCGGAACCTGCATTTACGGCGTATACGATCAGCAATTCCCAGTCTATTTTTCGTCACAGTTCCCGACATTACGAGAAGGGAACGAGATGTTTGGCTATTTAAACTCTTTCCAGGTTTTTCTCGAGGCTGCGGGTATGTTTTGTGCGCCCTGGCTAGTTAATCGCATTGGCGCTAAAAATGGTTTGATATTCGCCGGAATGGTGATGGCGCTGCGCATGATTGCTTCCGGGCTGGTGGAAGGCCCCTTGCTTATCTCTATTACCAAACTGCTTCACGCGGTCGAACTGCCAATATTGTTAGTCGCCATATTTAAATACAACAGTCTGAATTTCGACAAACGTCTCTCCTCCACCATTTATCTGGTGGGATTCGCCTGCACCAGCTCCGTCATTGGCACCGTATTGTCCCCGCTGGCAGGCTTTAGCTATGAGAGATTTGGCTTCGCCCAATCCTATCTGATCATGGGCATCATGGTGTTCAGCACCACGTTTATTTCCATTTTCCTTTTGCGCTCAACTAAATCCTCATCTGAGCCATCTTTTCTGCAGCAAAACGCTGTGTAATGCACTGAGAGTAAAGACGATGACATCCTTATTAGTACAGGCTGAACAGGTGCTTGAAAAAGCACAATCCGGGATTAATCCGCGCTGGTATCCGCGCTATCACCTTGCTCCTCGCGCAGGCTGGATGAATGATCCTAATGGCCTGGTATGGTTTGACGGTTGGTATCACGCTTTTTATCAACACCACCCCTATTCCCCGAAATGGGGGCCGATGCACTGGGGGCACGCCCGAAGCAAAGATCTGGTGCATTGGGAACATCTGCCCGTCGCGCTAGCGCCGGAAGGCCCGGCGGACAGAGACGGCTGTTTCTCCGGCTCCGCCGTGGTGGACGGCGATACACTGGCGCTGATCTATACCGGACATAAATTTCACGGCCCGGCGGACACAGACGACAACCTCTACCAAGTGCAGTGTCTGGCGACCAGTCGTGACGGCATCCATTTTGAACGGCATGGTATGGTGATTGATACGCCGCCCGGACTGCATCATTTTCGCGATCCTAAGGTGTGGCGCGAAGGTGAGTTCTGGTACATGGTTGTCGGTACCCGCGTAGAGAATAGCGGCCAGGTACGCCTGTACCGTTCCACCGATCTCCGCGAATGGCATGATGAAGGCATCTTCGCCGAGGCTGATGAAGGCAAGGGCTTTATGTGGGAATGCCCGGATTTCTTCCCCCTGGGAGAGAAGCGTATCCTGATGTTCTCGCCACAGGGTATGGCTGCGGAAGGGTATCACTATCGCAATCTGTTCCAGAGTGGCTATTTACTTGGGGATTGGCAGCCAGGTCAACCGTTCACCCACAGCGGACAATTTACCGAGCTGGACCACGGCCACGACTTTTATGCCCCGCAGAGTTTCGTGACTCCGGATGGCCGACGCATTGTCATTGGGTGGCTGGATATGTGGGAATCACCGATGCCTGAACAGCAGGATGGCTGGGCCGGAATGCTCTCGCTTCCGCGCGAATTAAGCCTTGTCGATGATGATCATGTGAGGATGAAACCTGCTGCCGAAGTGACCGCGCTGCGTAGCAGCTATTATCCCACGCCCGTCCGCTGCCTGAACAATCAGAACGTCCTTGTCGCGGCAGATGCCGATGCGGTCGAAGTACAGCTGGCATGGGATTTGAGTGCATCGACGGCTGAACAGTTTGGTATCGCGTTGGGCGACGGGCTGAGAATATACGTCGATGATCAGGCCGGGCGTCTGGTGGTGGAGCGTCGCTATCCAGAATATTCGCTGGAAGGTACTCGCAGTATTCCGCTACCAGCTGGCAGCGTTCTGTCACTGCGAATTTTTATTGACCGCTCATCGGTGGAAGTTTTTGTTAACGATGGTGACGCTTGCTTAAGCAGTCGTATTTATCCGCAGCCGGGCGAGCGCGATATTTCATTGTTTGCAAATCAGGGGGCGGCCTCATTATACGATGCGGGATACTGGTCTTTAGATAAATAATTTTCAGTTCCGAGCTGTTTCTTGCATGGTGTATTTTTATTTCTGCCAGTCTCTGGCTGGCATGTTATTGTCTGGAATAATGAGAGAGCAAAATGGATGAAAGCGTAATACCTCAAAATTGCATTAACTCGAAAGATAAAAATATATTTGTTCCAGGAAAACAGACGCTGGCATTAATGGTGACATTAGCGGCATTTCCTGCGATTGCTGAAGACGTTACGGGAAACTATCAAAGCTATTTTCAGGATGAATCAGACACCAACAGAACGAATGTATCACCAGTCAATAAAGGCAATGAACAATTGTCCCTTAGCGCTTCATCTTCTCCGGTTGCTGCAGGTCAAAAGCCTGAACTCACTACGTCGTCAGAGCCCGTGACGTTATCCGCGCCAACGAAGAATAAAAAAGCTGAAGTGAAAGAGAGTCATAAAGTGGATAACCCCGAAGACGTCAGTCTGTTGCGTTTAAGGCAGGAAGATCCGCCGGTTCACTGGAACAGTATCGGTCGTAATATGGAAGTCGGTGGCCTGCATGGGAACATCGGGTCTCAGATAGAAATTGACGATGTTCGCTGGAGTAATAATAAGAAAAACAGCGGCAAGTTCAAGCTCGCCACCATACAGGCTTTTTTAAGGCACGATGAATTACCTAACTGGTATTTTGGTTTCTGGAATGCTAGAGAAGACAGTTATAAAGGACAATTCAGTAATCAGGACTACAAAGGCACCAATACTATCAATGAACTTTTTGTGGGACATATTTTTGAAACCTGGCGAGGTAATATCGGTACGGAAGTCATGGTCGGTTCCGAAACGGCAACAAAGCGCTGGAAAAACCGGTTCAAGGTCTGGCAGGACCTGCGACTGTCCAACAAATGGAGCCTGGCCGGATACGCTTATGGCGAATATCAGCCTCAGGGTAACGAACCGGGGAATGGCGATCTGGAACAGTATATATTCGAAATTGAGCCAGCCATTCAATACCGCGTAAATCCGGATCTCGGACTCTATTTGCGGCCCTATTATTACTATAACCGTCAAGAGCGTCAAAGCTGGGGCGACATTGTAGAAGAGGAATGGAAAGTCACGGCCGGGCTCTGGCGTAACTGGTATCCGTTATTAACCTCGCTGTATGTTGGATTTGGCCAGGACAAAATAGATAACGCCAGTAATGCCAGTGAAGTTTTCTATGACGGCCGGTATAAATTTATCGGCGGTACGCTGAGTTATCCAGTATTTGGTGAAGTGCGATTATACGGTGAATTCAAAGCACAATTTACGAAAGAAACCGGGCTCTGGACATCGACCGGCCACTCATGGAATCCGTTTACTGTTGTTGGCGTGAATTATAACTTCTGACATTCAGGTGTAGCATGAAAAAATTAACATTAGTGGCATCCGTCGCTCTGCTTGCGCTTTCGCTTGGTAATACTCCGGCCTGGTCGCAGCCTTCGAAAGAAACATTACAGAATAAAAGTATCACCCATATTAATGGCTTTTTCCCGCGGGTTGAAGGTTCATTCGTGGGTGACCCCATGCCCGTTTTTAACGATGGCAAATTTGATATTTATTATCTTAATGACGTCCGCGGCGGCAGCGATCTGGGGGTACATGCTTTTCATCTCTTGTCGAGTGCCAACTTGTATGATTATCAGAACCATTCCGAAGTGATCCCCTACGTTAACGACGTTGACGATCCTGAACTGTTATTGGGAACCGGTTCGATTATTAAAGTCGGCGATACCTGGCATGCCTGGTACACCGCACACAATGAAAATGTGTTCCCGGTTGAGTCTATTATGCACGCGACCAGTAAGGATCGCCTTCACTGGGTGAAACACCCGCAGGACACCATTTTACCCGGCGGTAATTATCGGGGTAATGATTTCCGGGACCCTCACGTTGTTTGGGTAGAGGAAAAGAAAGAATACTGGATGTTAATTACCACGCGCAGTAACGGTCGTGGCGTTATTGCCCGATACAGTTCAACGGATTTAAAGCACTGGGAAGACCGCGGCGTATTTTTTGATAACGACACCATCACCAGTAATGCCAACCTCGAATGCCCGACACTGGTTTACTTCAACGGACGCTGGTATCTCAGCTTTAGCGACCAATGGCCGTTACGCCTGACACAATACCGGGTTGCGGACAATCCGGATGGGCCGTGGCGAAAACTGGACAATTATGTGGTCGATGGCTCGGGTTTTTACGCGGGTAAACTGGTGCTCAAAAACGATCGGCTGTTTGTTTTCGGCTGGATCCCGACGAAAGCCGGGAACAGTGACAGCGGCAACATTGACTGGGCAGGAAATCTGGTTGCGCATGAGCTTACTGCAGATGACCAGGGCCAGCTCAACAGTATCCTCCCCCAGGAGCTTCAGAAGGTCATCAGTGAGAATCCTGGTCCGGAGATCACTTTAACGAGCACTAAAACGCTTAAAACGGCCACGTCGTTCGGCCCCTTACAGTCGGCGCTGTACCCGGCCTTACCTGAACGCGGTGAGTTGAGTGCAACCATCGACGTTCCTTCCGCCGGAATGGTGATGAGCTTTGGTCTGACCGGCGACAGAGTCAGTGATGCGATGCTTAACGTTGTGTTCAATAAGAGCAAAGGAAAAGTCTATTTTTTCAACGCGCCGCTCGCGTCGATTCATCAGGCTAACGCGGAATCCTGGGTGGATGTTCCGATTGGGGAAAATATTGAGTTACGCGTTCTCATTCAAAACTCAATTGCTGTCTTTTATATAAACAATAAAGCGGCATTCAGTACCCGGATGTATTCCATGCAGGAGAAGCCGTGGAGTATTAGCCTGCCTCAAAACGACAATTTTCACGCGACGTTGAAAATAAAAGAAATGATCTAACGGGATATTATTATGAAAAACTATCATGCCCTGTCTGTTATTTTTGCTCTCCTGTTTCCCGCGCTGGCGAATGCGAGCATGAGCATCATGAAGGATCCGTCGGGAAAGGTTGTTGCCGTGGACCCGTGGTCCTATCTGGACGAAGAGGTTATGTGGACCTCAGCCCGCTCCTCCAATCCTGCTGGTGGCCGCGTTCATGGCCAACTGAAAATGAAATATGCCATTGAGGATAATAACTGGCGCAACAGCCATTTCCACAACGGGAATGATTCGCTGACGTTTGTGCAGGGGGTGATGCGGCACGATGCATTACCCGGGTGGTATTTGGCTTTCTCTGAAGGCAGAACCACCAACTATAACGGAACATGGGAGGATCAGTCTTACCTCAGCCAAAACCAGTGGACTCAGTTGATTATCGGGCATGAATATTTTTACAAACGTCTGCGCTATGGCTGGGATGTGATGGGCGGAAGCGCATCAATTGAGGACCGTTGGCAAGGACGCATTAAGTTCTTTACCGATCTGCGTGTTACGGACAATTTCTCATTCTTTAACTATCTGTATCAGCAAATCGATCACCGCCGCAGCGGTGGGTCGCAAAATGACCGTGATGTGCGCTCATTTCAGATTGAGCCTGGCGTGCAATATATTATTAATAACACCACCGGCATCTGGTTCCGCCAGCAATTCGCGTCTGCCATTTTAGACAGGGCGCAGTGGGGCGATATAGACGAAAAAAGCTGGACCACGTCAGTCGGCGTCTGGCGCAACTGGGGGAAATTATCCACAACGCTCAGCAGCGGGTATGGCCATTATAAGAAATACAATGCACGGCCTGAAGATGGCGAAGTTTTCCAGAATACCCGCAATCGCTTCCTGAAGGTATCGGCGAATTATCCTTTGACCTCTCGTTTTACCGTGTCCGGAGAGGTGACTGGCTCGTTGATAAAACAAGACGGAAGCTGGGTCACTCACGGTGAAGCTATTACCACCGAATATAAACTGATGCTGGATTATAACTTTTAAACCGTACGCCTGGATAATCCATGGCACCTGAACACGCTTAAGCGCTATTAATAAATGACCTTCCCGCAGGTCGCGTTTAAAAAATAAGTTAATTATTATTGAGGAAATGTCATGAAAATCTGGACTCTTGGCGATGCAGTGGTGGATCTTCTACCGCTTTCAGACATGCAATATCAAGCTTGCGCAGGAGGAGCCCCGTTCAATGTGGCAATTGGTTCTGCGCGTTTGGGCTGCCAGAGTGGTTTTATTGGCCGGGTCGGTGATGATGACTTTGGTCATTTCCTGAAAAAAACGCTGTCTGACTCAGGTGTCTCAACCGAAAGTCTCCAGTTGGATAATCAGCACAAAACCAGCACGGTATTGGTCTCTCTGGGTTGCTCTGGGGAGCGGGGATTTACATTTTTAACCGACCCCTCCGCGGATCAATTTTTAACGCCCGATGCGCTTCCTGACTTTAGCGACGATATTCTGCATTTCTGTTCTCTGGCCCTGGTTGCCAAAACGTGTCGTGAAACATTAGTCACCGCCATCAGCCACGTAAAACAGCATGGGGGATTACTGAGTTTCGATGTCAATTTACGAGAGCAAATGTGGCTCGATAAGCATGAAATGGTCGAGACAGTGCGTCATTTCTCCTCACAGGTCGACATTCTTAAACTCTCGGAAGAAGAATGGTACTGGATAACAGGTACGCATGATTTTTCCTTGGCGCTTGACAGCCTTAAGGCGCTTCCTGCGCAACTGAAAGTCGTGACCTACGGGGCGCAGGGGGCCATGGTGCTATGGCGCGATAGCGTCATACATTTCAACGGTTATACCGTCGACAGTGTTGATACGACTGGGGCTGGCGACGCGTTTGTAGCAGGTTTGCTGGCCTGGATTGCACATAGTGGGATGCCGCAGAGCGTTGAACAGCTTCGCCAGTCGATTGCTCAGGCCAGTGCCTGTGGTGCCCTCGCGACAACGTGCAAAGGGGCACTGACCGCACTGCCGGATACCAACGCGCTCAATGCTTTCATTACTCAATTTTCTCTACCTGACTTCGAGGTGAAAAAACTCTAAAAATGATAGCTGCAGGTTAAGGGCTCATGTTGGTGGCAATAAGACGTTAGTTCACAGCTCCAGAGTACGTCTGACTAGGTTCCTGATGCAAAAACAGAAACAACTGCAGGAATTGCGGCAACAACACCAATTTTTTCATTAGTATTAACCCATGACGTGTCAGATAATTTATTAGACAGGATAAAACTTAACAAATGCTTATCCGGATAACGCTGATTAGGGGGGAACAAATACTTCGGACAGTTCGCGAAAGAACTTACTCTCGATGTTTTGTATAGTGTTCTTTCCAATGTCAGTATTCCTAAAACATTAATATTTTATCTGGCATTTCTTCAACAATTTGTTGGCGATGGAGGTGACGATCCCGTTGTTAAGATGTTAGCCGTGGGGCGTATTCGCCATGTTAACTTTTTTAGTTACGCCACTGATTTACGCTCATGTAAACCCCTGCGTAATATTTGATTTTGATATGGAAACAAGGTTACCGAACGAGGTGGTTACCTAAAAGTTGGCAATTATCGCTCCCTTATCGGGGCCGCACGTTTACGGACCGTAAGTAACGAAGTCTGATGCAAATGTCAGATTGTATGCGTCCCTTCCAACTGCTCCTGCTTGCGAAACGCGCTGGGCGATAACCCAACCGCGCGATGAAAATCCCGCGAGAAGTGCAGCGGATCGTTATATCCCACCTGAACCGCAATTCGGCTGATACTTTCCTGGGTTTCGACCAATAATCGCCGAGCCTGAGACAGCCGGTAATTCTTGAGCCATTTCAATGGGCTCTGGTTAAACGTGGCCTGGAACAAGCGAAACAGCTGTGACTTACTTACCTGACAATAGTGCATAAATTTCTCGATATTCCAGTCATCGTTGTAGTGGCTGTGAATCTGATACAGCAGCTTGCCCAGCCCGCGATGGGTGATTACCTGCGACTGCGCGGCTTCGTAGCTGCGATTTTCCAGCAGGGTAAATATCAGTTGGCTGCACAGCATATCGCAGTGCGCATCGGCCACCAGGGTGTAGCTGTTCATCAGATCAAAAATATGGTGATAAATTTCAACGATCTTTTCCGGCTGCTCGAACTGGAAAACCGGACGTTGAGGTACGTCCATTATCTGCATGATATTGTTAAGTTTTGAACCCTCTATCCGCAACCAGAGGATTTCCCACGGAGACTGTTTGTCGGGGTAATGCTCATGCGGCCAGCGCACCGGCAACCAGGCGAGTTGCCCTTCCCGCACCGGATAATGCCGGTCTTCAATGCGAATAAACCCTGCTCCGCGCAGGCAAAACAGCAGCTCGTGGCCTACCACCGACTGGCGATGAACGTGGAAATCTGCGGCGGCTTCAATATGCCCGGCACGTAAGATCCGGTAGTTCATCAGGGTGGAAAACTCGTCGGAACCCCGATACCAGTTGGCGATCGCGCGGGTGTGTTGTTTTTGCTTTGACATAGCTGCCTGGTTTGTTATCTGACCGTTTCGCCCGCTATGGTGGCATTTTTCGCCGTCCAGTACTCAGTTGATTGTGACTAATTTTTGAGCTTGCTCACATTTCCGTTGACATGGAAATTTCATCCATGTTTGAGAGAATTCTGCCTATCACGCTTAGTCGCCATCCTGCCTACAGTAACGACATATTCACTGCGCACTTAAAGGTTTTTTACTTACCAGACAGGAGCTGTCCATGATTGATTTTAACGATCCGCGCCAGATCGCCAGGGCGATTCAGTACACCAACGTCAACCCGGATTTGACGCGCGAAGGGGTGATTCAACATCTGGAAACCTGCATGCAGTATCAATTTGATGCCGCCATGATTGCACCCTGCTGGGTTTCCCTTGCCAAAGAAATGCTGAAAGGTAGCGGCGTGCGGGTGGCGACCACAGTCAATTTCCCGATGGCCAACGACACCACGGCGATGAAAATAGCGGTGGTACGCGAGCTGGCGAAAGAGGGGGCCGATGAGTTCGACTTCCCGCCAAACCCTGGCTATCTGTTGGGCGGCCAGGAAGATCTCTATTTCAACGAGCTGAAAAGCGTGGTCCATGTGGCCCATGACCTGGGGATGAAAGTCAAAGCCATGCTGGAGTTTGGTTTCATCACCGAAGAGGCGCTGAAAATCAAAGCCACCCGTTATGCCTTTGAAGCCGGTATTGATTGGGTGAAACAGTCCAGCGGCTGGGGCAAGGGCGGTTGCGAAGCGACGGTAGAAGATGTCCGACTTCTCAAAGCCAATATTCAGTTACCGTGTCGGGTAAAAGTATCAGGTAAGGTCAATACCCTGGAAAAAATGAAAGCGATGTTCGAAGCTGGGGCCGAACTGGTCGGCACCAGTTCCGGGCCGGAACTGGTTAAAGGCCTGACCGGGGATATCAACGCCTATTAATGTGTTGCCGCCGCAAGCGTAATTGCGGCGGCGCAGCGTTGTGCCACTTTCAGTCGAAAAGGGGAATTACTAATGAGTATTTTTATCTTTGGCAGTTATGCCAAAGCGCTGGTCATGACGGCAGATCGCATCCCCATGGTGGGCGAAACGTTAATCGGCGACGATTTTCGCCAGACTTGGGGCGGAAAAGGCTCGGATATGGCGGTGCAGGCGGCTCGGCTCGGGGCAAAAGTGGCCTATGCCGGGGTGGTGGGCGATGACACCTTCGGCCATGAATTTGTGACCCTGATGCGCGACGAAGGCGTCAATATCGATGCGTTAACCTTAACCCCAGAATTACCCACCGGAGCGGGCCTTATTATCAAAGATAATCAGGCTCGTAATGTAATTGTGGTGGATATGGGGGCCAATAAACTGTTCAGCCCGGCGCACGTGGATGAGGCAAAGGCGCTGATCGAGCAGAGCCGCGTGGCGCTCGCGCAGTTGGAGATCCCGTTGGAGACCGCGCTCTATGGCCTGAATCTCGCTAAGCAGCTCGGCAACATCACCATTCTCAATCCCGCCCCGGCCAGGGACTTACGCGGCGTAAACCTCAGCCATATCGATTACCTGACGCCAAACGAAACCGAAGCCCGCGTGGTGCTTGGGCTGGCTCCCGACGATACTCGCAGCAACCGGGAAATTGCTGATTTACTGCTGGAGACCGGCTGCCGATATGTGGTGATGACGCTTGGCGAAGCGGGCAGCGCGGTGTTCAGTCGCACCGATACCCTGGAAATCCCGTCCTGCAAAGTGGACGTGGTAGACAGCAACGGCGCGGGAGACAGCTTCAACGCTGGATTAGCTGTCGCGCTCAGTGAAGGGCAGTCCGTCGATAAAGCGGCATTTTTCGCCAATGCCACCGCTGCATTGTGCTGCTGCGACTGGGAAACCGTGCCCTCCTACAAAACGCGTCAAGAAGTCGAACAATTTCTCGGTTGTTAATTATAAAAACTCAATTCGGAGAGATAACCATGAGACCTGAACGTATCCTACATCCCCAACTCGCGGCGGCGCTGTCCACCCTCGGTCATACCGATATTATCTTGGTGACCGACGCTGGTTTCCCTATTCCGCCAAACGCGAATCGCATCGACCTTGGTTTCTGGCCGGGTATTCCCGACGTAACCGATATTCTGCGTGTGCTGCGCCATGAAGTGTTTATCGAAGATATTAAATTTGCTCGCGAAGTCCGCGACTGCAATGGCGATTTGTACCGCCAGGTGCAGGATATCTTTACTGGCTCCGGGACAGATTTCAGCGAAGCCAGTCATGAAGTGCTGTGCAATGAACTGGCCTACAAAGCCAAAGTCGTCATTCGCTCCGGCTCGTTTAACCCGTGGGCCAATTTCGCGCTGGTGGCCAGTACCGATCCGTTCGCGTGGTTTGCCGAAGGCACTAATGTTCAGCCGCTGCCCGACTATGTGACGCGCCGCCAGCGGATTAAAGAGAATTACGTTCCGGAGCTTAACTAATCAGTCGGCTGTTGGGTAACCGCAACAGCCGAATTAATAGCGGATTATCGCAGGCACACGACAGGGCGATAGGGGCAGCTTTTCCTTTCATAGATCCCGTATCCCGGTAAGGATTGTGACGATGAAATATCCATTCTATTTGTACTTTAGTTGCTGCGTTGCCATTTTCGGCGGGATCATGTTTGGTTTTGATATCGCGATAATTGCTGGCGCTATTCCTTTTATCCAAAGTTATTTCAGCTGGAATGAACTCCAGCTTGGATGGGGCGTAAGTTCATTACTTGTAGGTTGTATTATCGGTTCATTCGGGTCGGGATACGTTACCAATAAATTTGGCCGCAAACGCGTTCTGATTGTTGCCGCGATTATATTTGGTATTTCCTGTGCGGGAACTGGCATCGCCACCAATGAGACCACATTCATCCTTAATCGTCTATTAGGCGGGATTAGTGTTGGCGCAATTTCAGTGCTTTCGCCGATGTACGTGGCGGAGATGGCCCCGGCGTCAATGCGCGGGCGGATGACCGCGGTTTACCAGTTGTGCATCATGTTGGGTATTTTGCTCTCTTATATGACCAATTATTTTCTAAAGGATTTGGAAAATAACTGGCGGCTGATGTTTATCTCCGGTGTGGTTCCCGCAGCGGTGTTTTTTATTGGACTACTGTTTATTCCGGAAAGCCCGCGCTGGCTGACCATCGGTGGACAAAAACAAAAAGCGCTGGCGATACTGCAACGGTTTTATTCGCCAGGCGAAGCACAAAGCATTACCAATGACGTAGAGAAAAATCTCGCTGCTCATCACGCAGCCAATGCCGGTGCGCTGTTTGACAGAGATTCACGCAACAGCATTGTATTAGGGTTGATTTTGGCGGTACTGGTGCAGTTAATTGGCTGTAACGCCGCGCTAGATTATGCACCGAAGATTATGATGGCCGCCGGATTTTCTATTAGTTCAGCGCTCTATTTCAATATCTTTATGGGCGTCATCAATTTGATCGCAACCGTAATCGGTGTGGTGTTAATTGACCGGGTAGGGCGGCGGCCACTCTATTTCTATGGCTCGTTGATTATGGGCGTGTCGCTGTTTTTCCTGGGCTTCTCGTTCCATCACTCCTTGCCGGTGCTGGTGACGCTGCTCTTTTTATTTTCCTATATCGCCTGCTTTTCCGCCTGCATCGGACCGGTATTCTGGACCTTGGTCTCGGAAATGTTTCCCAATGCGATACGCAGTAAAGCCGTGGCGCTGGTTTCCTTTACCCAGTGGATATTCAATTTCCTGGTGGTCTGGCTGTTTCCTTTTACGCTGGCAACATTCGGCGGCAATAACACCTTCTATTTCTTTGCCGTAATGTGCCTGATTCAACTGGCGATTGCCAAATTTATGTTGCCGGAAACCAAAGGAAAATCGCTGGAAGAGATCGAGCAGTTCTGGCTGCAAAAACAGCGCCATGCTTCTCTGCTTGCGGACAACGCGTCGGTGAAGGGAAATACGCTGCGCTGAATATTTCCGGCGAGACGAGCTCTCGCCGCCAAACATAAACGGGGTCATTATGGATTCGTTAGAGCGCTTATTAGAGCAGGTGACACGTCCGGCGTTACCACAGCGAAAAGACTACAAAATCGGTATTATCGGCGCGGGTTTTATCGTTGAGCATTGCCATCTGGTGGCTTACCAGAAAGCGGGGTTTACGCCATATGGGATAACCTCGCTGGAAAATGCCCACAGCCAGCGACTGGCCCGGGCATTTAACATCCCTAAAACCTACGCTAGCTGGCAGGAGATGGTGTGCGATCCGAAGATCGAGATTATTGATATCGCCGTGCCGCCGCATATCCAGTTAGCGATTGTGCGTTTTATCTGCGGCAAACATTCTCCGGCGAAAAACGTGAAGGCCATTCTGTGTCAGAAACCGCTGGCGATGTCGCTGGAAGCTGGCCGCGAAATCGTCCGTCTCAGCAAAGAGAGCGGTATCCCCATCGCGGTGAACTCCAATATGCGTTACGACCCGTCGATCCGGGCGCTGAAGTACATTCTCGATAACCAACTGATCGGCACGCCGGTGCTTGCCAGCATTGATATGCGCGCTATTCCCGACTGGCAGCAGTTTCTTCAGCAGTATAAAAAGCTCGAACTGTATGCCATGGCGATCCACCATATCGATGCCTTCCGCTTCCTGTTTGGCGATCCGGTTAAAGTCACCGCTGTTTGCCGCACCGATCCGCGTACCGCTTTTGAACACACCGATGGCATCACCCAGTACACCTTCCAGTATGCCAATGGCCTGATCGCCACCAGTCTGGACGACGTCTGGGCCTGGCCGGGTGGACTCTGCGCTAAAAATAATTATATCAACTGGCGGGTGGAGGGCACCGACGGGTTGGCGGAAGGCGATTTCGGCTGGCATCGCCGTCCGCCGGAGTATTGTGGCAGCACCTTAAAACTGGCGTCACGCGAGTATCCCGAGCGCTGGATCGCCCCGCAATGGAAACGCCAGTGGTTCCCGGATGCCTTTATCGGCACCATGGCGAGCCTGCTGTGCGCTCTGGAACATGGCGCACAGCCGGAAATCAGCGCTGAGGACAACCTCGGCACGCTGGCCTGTATTGAAGCCTGTTATGCCTCTATTCAGGAAGAGCGAACCGTTTATCTCAATGAAATCCTTCAGGAGAATACAAAATGATTAACGTAGGCATCTTTACTGGTTACTACCCCTACTCCTTGGAAGAGACCATCACGAAGATTAAGCAGGCGGGGATGGGTTGCGTGCAGCTTGACCTCGAGTTTACCGATATCGATCTGAGCCGGGGGCATATCACCAAAGCGAAAGCGCACCAGGTGCGCGACGCGTTTCGCAAAGCCAATCTGCCTATCGTCGCTATTTCGGCGTATACAAACCTTGTGCATCCGGAACCGGTGAAGCGTGCCGAGAATATCGCAGCGGTGAAAGAGATCCTCGCTCATGCGCGGGACTTCGGTACGCCGTATGTGATCAGCGAAACCGGCACTTATAACGTCGATAGCGACTGGTTGTACGATCCGCAAAACAGCACTGAAGAGGCGTATCAGGAATTTAAAGCCATCGCCCGCGATTTGGCTGCTTTTGCTTACGATCACGGCGCGGTATTCCTGGTGGAAAACTACGTGAACAACATTATCGGCTCGGTCAGCCAGGTGGCGCGACTGATGCGCGATATCGATCACCCCGGCCTGGGGCTGGCGCTGGATCCGACCAACTATTTTGATGATAAAAATATCGACGCCATTGATGAAACACTGCACAGCATCTTCAATGTACTGGATAGCAAAATTAAAATTGCCCATGCCAAAGATTGTAAGAAAACCGACGTGGTGATTGAGAAATTCGGGGACGGCGCAGCGGAGCATAACAGCTTCCGTGGAGCCGGTTTGGTGGAGCTGCCCGCAGCAGGGCTAGGGGCGCTTAACTATTTGCTGTATGTGGAGCTGCTCGCGAAAAACCACCCAAATATTCCGCTGATCATTGAACACGTCGACGAGTCGGATATTCCGCGCGCCAAAAACTTTGTAGATGATATGTTGATGGTGACCGGGGCGTAATTCCTAATGTGAATCAGGCATTCCGCGGAACAGGGGGGATGCCTGCGTTAACTGACGTAAAACTCACCACTTAAATTGCAGCACCACACTGCGGTTTATAGATAAGCTTGGTGCCAACCAGGGGTTGGGTGCAGCCATGCTGCTTTTGTGTGAACGAATAAAGACTCCCCGAATAAACAGGGGAGCCCGGAAGCGTAACGCACGCGCAGGGCTATTTCTGCCGTGACTCAAGCCAGACCAGCGCCAGCGTGGAGAGCGTGCACATCAGCAGAATGCCGACAAACCAAAACAGATACCACATCGTACAGTCCTCCCTAATAAAGTTCGTGGTTGTGGCGGCGGATGGTTTCTACGTTGATTCGTCCCAGCATCTTGTAATAACTCCACAAGGTATAAAGCAGAACTATCGGTAGGAAAATCAACACGATAACCAGCATGATACTGAGCGTCATCTGGCTGGAGGTACTGTCCCACACCGTCAGGCTAGAGAGTGGATATGCGCTGGATGGCATCACAAATGGAAACAGGGTGATTCCAGCGGTGAAGATCACGCAGGTCTGGGTCAATGAAGCAAACAGAAATCCCCACACGGCCCGACGTTGCCCGCAGGCATAGATCGCGAGCATTGGAAAAATCATGCCCAACAGCGGAATAACCAACAGTAGTGGTGAATTTTCAAAGTGCGCCATCCACGCGCCCGGTGCGGTCGTTACTGCCTTTAATAGCGGGTTGGACGGACCATTAGGATCCTGGCTAAGCAGCACATAGCCATTAATCCCCGTCCACAGCCAATACCCGGCTAACAGGAAGCAGAGCACCACTAACATCGCGCTGCGGCGGGTGGCAGACAGCGCGCGCAGGTGAAGAATGCCGTCGGTTTTCAACTGGAGCCACACGCCCCCCTGCATAATGACCAACATCAGGCTTAATGCGCCGCACAGTAGGGCAAAAGGAGAGAGCAATTCCCAGAAAGTGCCCAGGTATTGCACATGTAATTGTGGTGTGAACACAAAAGGCACCCCCAGGAACAGATTGCCGAAGGCGACGCCGAAGATAACCGGTGGCACCAGGCTGCCGATAACCAACCCGGTGTCCCACATGGCGCGCCAGCGTGCATTCGCTATTTTACCGCGATAATCAAAGGCTAATGGACGAAAGAAAAGGGCGCACAGCACCAGAATCATCGCCACATAAAGCCCCGAAAATGCGGCAGCATAGACCCGCGGCCAGGCTGCGAATAATGCACCGCCCGCCAGAATGAGCCACACCTGGTTACCTTCCCAGTGCGCCCCTACGCTATTGATTAACACCCGACGTTCATCATCGTTGCGCGCGATCAGCGGTAACAGGCAGCCGACCCCCATATCAAACCCGTCAGTGACCATAAAGGCCACCAGAATAATGCCAATCAGCAGCCACCAAATGAGCCGCAACGTTTCATAATCCAACATGATGCTCTCCTTTATTCCTGTTGTTGTGCCGGTTGTTGACGTTGCATCGCATCTGGACCAAGACGCGCGTATTTTTGCATCAGGTAGACTTCGGCAATTAAAAACAGGGTGTAAAGCGTGAGGATTAGCCCCATGGAGAAGGCCAGTTGGCCCGCGCTCAGCGCAGAGTGGGCGTACCAGGTCGGCAAAATATCCTGAATCGCCCACGGCTGGCGGCCAAACTCCGTCATAAACCAGCCTGCTTCAATGGCAATCCACGGTAGTGGCAGGCTCCACAGCGTTATGTGCAGTAACCAGCGATGCTGGTCGATACGCCAGCGTAAGGTCTGTATCAGCGCAATCGCCATCACCAGCAGCAGAAGGGAACCGCACCCAATCATGATGCGAAAGCTCCAGAACACGGGGGCGACTTGCGGAATAGCGCCGCGTTGTGCGGCTTGATATTGCGCTGGCGTGACATGGTTCATGTCAGGGGCGTAGTTTGCTAACAGGATGCCGTAACCCAGATCTTTTTCCACGGCGTGAAAAGCGTGCAGTAGCTGAGGCGTGCGGTTACCTTTGGCGATTTCCTGCATCAGCAACCATGCTTCCCGGCCCCGCTGCAGGCGGGGTAGCGCATCTGCCATCAGGTTCTTCAGCCCCGGAACTGGCGTATCTAAAGAGTGAGTCGCCAGGATACCCAGCAGGGCCGGTATCTTCACGGAAAAGGCGTTACGCTCTTGCTCCTGCTGCGGCCAGGCTATCACATGAAAGGGCGCAGGAGCCGGTTCGGTTTGCCATTCCCCTTCCATTGCCGCCAGTTTTACCGGCTGGCGTTGGGCGACCTCATAGGCTGAGCTATCTCCCAGTTGCAGAGTGCCGAGGATAGCCAGTGTGCCAAAGACGGAACCTACCGCGAAGGAGCGCAGGGCGAACTCGCGAGCGCGACCACGCAGCAGATACCAGGCGCTGATGGACATCACAAACATGGCGCCTGTGACATAACCAGACATCACGGTATGCACAAATTTCACCTGGCTGATGGGGTTAAAAACCAGCGCGCTAAAGCTGCTCATCTCCATGCGCAGGGTATCAATATTAAAGTGAGCGCCTGTTGGATATTGCATCCAGCCGTTGGCGTTGAGGATCCACAGGGCCGAGATATTGGAGCCAAACGCTACCAGCCAGGTCACCAGTAAATGCTGGTACTTGTTTAAGCGCTGCCAGCCGAAGAAGAACAGCCCCACGAATGTGGATTCAAGAAAGAAAGCCATCAAGGCTTCCATCGCCAGCGGAGCACCGAAAATATCGCCCACATAGTTGGAATAGAGCGACCAGTTAGTCCCGAACTGAAACTCCATGGTCAGGCCGGTCGCCACACCGAGCGCAAAGTTAATACCGAATAACTTTCCCCAGAAACGCGTCATGTCGCGGTAGACTGTTTTGCCCGTCACCACGAACAGGGTTTCCATGATGGCCAGCAAAAAAATCAGCCCCAGCGTCAGGGGAACAAACAGAAAATGGTACAGCGCGGTCAGCGCAAACTGCCAGCGCGATAAGTCAATGACGTCCCACATGCGAACTCCATCAGGCATTAGAGAGTGAACAGATAAGGAAGAAAACGCCAGACCCGCAGCAGAAAAGTATGCGGGTCGGGAGAAGGGGATCAGGCCGGCGGGCCGGATGCCAGCCAGCTACAGACTTCATCCAGGCGCTGGAGCGAGTCGAGCAGATCCTCCGGAGCAGCCAGTACCAGTTCCGGTAATGGACAGGTCTCATAACTCTCGAGCAGAAGCCCTTTCAGGGTATCCAGACAGCGCACATGCCAGACATGGCGCAGCGCCGTGGCGTCGATTTGGCTCTCGCCGTAGCCGATGGTGCGGATCTGAATGCGCCCTTCGCCACACAGGCGGGAGAGGAACTGGCGATCCGCATCGCTAACCGGGAGTTGGGTGAGGTTAATGCTATGAGGTTGCGTGGCCGGATTGCGCACGTGCGCCAGCAGTTCCTGAGCCAGCGTCAGGCCATTCATCAACCCATCGACGGGTGGAGGCAACAGGCTATCGTCTGGCAGCGTCGTGATTGTTGCTGCCTGCCACAGCGCCCGTGGCGCACTGCCTGCCTCCAGATGCTCCTCCCATTGACCCAAGTCATTCTGGCAACGCACCCGCCAGATTCCGCAGAAAATAGACTCCTGAATCTCGCTCGCCCTGCCGTCGGCCTGCTGGATGCGCACGGAAACTTCGCCTTCGCCGAGCAGCGTATTCAAAAACGTGAGGTCGTCTGCGTTGAGCGTGGATAAATCCCATCCCAGCACGTCCTGTTTTACGGGGATTTTCTGGCTAAGCTGGTGGCGCACGTCGGCTAACAATGCCATCACCGCCGGGCTGTGCGGACAGTTTTCCAGCCTCGCCATGCTGGGGCTGCTGTTGACCTGGCAGGTGAGGGGCAGAGGATTCATGCTGAAGCTGTCATCGCCCGGCTGGGTTCCCGGTCCCAGCAGATGAAAAAAGGTATCACTCATCTTACAGGCTCCGGGGGATGCGTTCTTCAACGAGGGGGCGCATCAGGTTGAGCAGGTCGGCCCACGGGTGGATGCCGCTGAGAATGCCGCGCAGCTCGCCGTGGATAAATACCAGCGTGGCCGGGAAGCGAAATACGCCAAAACGATCGCCGATAGCCTCGCTGTGCTCGAGATCCGCCATAGCGATTTGCCAGTCAAACTGGGGAAACTCGCGGAGCAACTCGGCAATCATTACCGGGTTATCGCTGACTTCTGGCGTGCGGCGGGGATCGCTACTGAGCAGCACCACGCCATCACGCACACGCGTTACCCAGTCATCCAGTTCAGATGCGGTCAGCGGTTGCCAGCCGCGCGCCAGCATGCGTTGCCATAGCGCAGAAAATGGTTTGTCATTCAACATGTTGCTTATCTCTCCAGCGTTACACGATACTGGCGAATACGCACGCCTTCATAGTTTTCCAGCGACAGGCATTCATAGTTCAGGCAACGCGTTTCATCGATTGTCTGTGGCGCGATGCCCCACGCGGCCAGTTGCGTTAGCGCGGCTTGTTCTGCCGCCGGGAGCTGAGCGCGCGCGATGTCGGTCAGGCTGCCGCCATAGTCGTCCAACTGCACCGGCTGTAGTCCTACGAGGGCGATGTGGGCGGGCAGATGACCGCGAATCTCCGCCAGAGCAAGCACTTCGGAGAAGCTGTTCTGATGCAGACTCATTTTTTTGGCGCTGAGGTAACTGGGGACTTGTTCACCGGCGTAGGATTGCAAAGTGCCTGGCGCGAGTCCGTAGTCGATGGCGTCCAGCAGCAACAAATGGCTGGCCTGCTCAACGTAGCCCAGCAGATTCAGCCCTTGCGTGCCGCCGTCGACAATCTCTACCCATTCCGGCCAGTGATAGTGGGCGTACAGGCGTTCGGCAACGCGAATGCCAAATCCTTCGTCTGCCCACAGCAGGTTGCCTAAGCCCATCACGATGACGTTAGGTTCGCTCATGATGCCTCCTTATCGTGCTGGCGTTTGGCAAATTTGTGGCTACGATAGCCGTTGATCATGGTTGAGATGACGGTATCGTCAGACATGATGTCCTCGCGGATAGCCATATACACATGACCGATGATGAAGGCGGCGATGAACCACATCCCCAACCGATGCCAGCTGTGGATATCGAGAGAGTTACCGCCGGTCCAGTAGAAAAACTCCGTCACATAGCGGAAGGGGGTAAAAATGGCGTACTGGCTATGCTCGCTGTATAAGGCAAAACCGGTGAGGATCATAAAAACTGAGAGCAGGAAATAACCGAACATCGCCGCCTGCGCGACGGGGTTATGGCCGATATCCTCTCCCGGTTTTTTTTCCAGAAACAGATACCAGCGCACCACCGAAAAGGCACCCTGCCACCAACTGCGACGCCAGACAGGCACGATAAACAGCTCGCGTGAATAGCGATTGCCGACGAAGGCCCAGTAAATGCGACCCAACAGTATCACCGTAAACACCATGGCTGCGGCGAAATGTACTAACCGGATGTCGCCCATGTAGAACAGGTAAGTGGCCTCGCCGTTGACCGACGGCAGTGGTCGGCCAATGAAGTATCCGGTTACCATCAAAACCAACATGCAGCCCACTGTCAGCCAGTGCCACAAGCGTACGGGCGCTTCAAACACATAGTGGCTGACGGCGGTATCACGCGCCTCCCCGACGCGTGGGGATATCTTTCCAGTCATCGTTCCGTTCCTTAACGCTTAGCGAACCTGGACTGCGATAAGTTCGTTGCCGTCGTCGCCGAGGACGTGGGTTGAACATGCCAGGCAGGGGTCGAAGCTGTGCAAGGTGCGCAGGATCTCCAGCGGTTGATCCGGTATCGCCATTTGGGTGCCCATCAACGCCGCCTCGTAGGCACCAATTTGCCCCTTCGGATCGCGCGGGCTGGCATTCCAGGTGGTCGGCACTACGCACTGATACACGTCGATCTTCTGGTCGCGAATCGACGCCCAGTGACCGAGTGCTCCGCGCGGCGCCTCGGTGAAACCGATCCCACGGCACTGCTGCGGCCAGCTTGCAGGCTCCCATTTTTCGGTATTCGCCGTAGCCAGATTGCCGTTTTTCAGGTTGGTCATCAGCTTGTCGAAGAAATATTGCAGCTTGCTCACGGCCCACTGCGCCTCGTGCGCGCGGCACAAAATACGCCCCAGCGTCGACTGCATACCCGACAGCGGCAGTTTGAGTGCGGACATCATGCGATCGACGGATTCAATCGTGGCGGCATCCCCTTTGTGATAGGCAATCAGCGTACGCGCCAACGGTCCAACTTCCATGGCGTGTCCGCGCCAGCGCGGGGCTTTAATCCACGAGTAGCGTTCCTGTTCGTTGAGCTGCTGGATATCGGTATCGCTGCCTTTGACATCGCCGGGGTTGTACCAGGGTTCAGTAATCCCCTCGAACGGGTGACGACCTAATTGATCGTCCGGATAACGGTACCAGGCATGATCGACAAACTCCTGAATTTGCTGCTGATCGGCCAGATCCACCGGCATGACGTTGTTAAAATCACCGTTAATGACCGCGCCGCCAGGCATCAACAGGCTCTTCGCGCTGAAGTCGTTGGCAATATCCGGGAACGCGCCGTAGCTTAAGACGCACTTATCAGACAGCCCGGTGCCAATCTGGCTCCAGGGTTTGTTGAACTGGCCGATAGCCAGCGCGTCAGGAACCATGACGTTGTTGATGAAGTCGGCGGTGCGGGTGATGATCGACTGTACCAGGTTAAGACGTTCCATATCGACCGCGCCAACCGCGCCGCTCTGATCGATATTGATAGCGCATGGCATGCCGCCGACAATCCAGTTAGGATGCGGATTCTTGCCGCCAAACACCGTATGGATTTTGATAATCTCGCGCTGAAAATCGAGCGCTTCCAGATAATGGGCAAAGCCCATCAGGTTAGCCTCTGGCGACAGTTTGTACTGCGGATGTCCCCAATAACCGTTGCGGAAAATCCCCAGCTGACCGCCATCGACAAATTTCTTCAGGCGGTTTTGTACGTCAAAGAAGTAGCCCGGGGAGGACATAGGCCAGGCAGAAAGGCTTTGTGCCAACTGCGAGGTTGCGCGCGGGTCGGCTTTCAGGGCATTCAGAACGTCAATCCAGTCCATTCCGGCTAGCTGGTAAAAGTGGACCAGGTGGTCGTGGCACCACAGCGTCGCCAGCATAATATTGCGAATGATGTTGGCGTTATCGGGCACCTTGATGCCAATGGCATCTTCAATGGCATAGACCGATGCGAGCGCATGTACGCCAGTGCACACCCCGCAAATTCGTTCGACAAACGCCCAGGCATCGCGCGGGTCGCGCCCTTGCAGAATAATTTCCAGTCCACGGAACATGGTGCCGCAGGACACAGCGTTGGTGATGATGTTTTGCTCATCAATGTTCACCTCACAACGCATATGCCCTTCAATGCGCGTAATGGGGTCGACAACCAGGCGGCGGCCGGCATTATTGACCGTATATCCCTGGGTTTGATACGAATTGCTCATGCCTGTTTATCCTCATTGTCTGGCGACTGTTGTCCGGCGTCGGCTAATTGCTGTTTGTGACGGTTATGTTGATTGACGGCGCTGGCGACTGCGTGGACACCGACGCTGGCGGCCACCACGCCAAGCGCGGTGAGGCCCACGGTATCGGCGGTTGAATGCGTCCCCATCTGCGGGATATCGACCACGCGGCTGTAGAACGAACCGCGATCCCAGAAGCCATTCTCCGAACATCCCAGACACCCATGACCGGACTGGATGGGGAAAGAAACGCCGCCGTTCCAGCGGGTGGTGGAGCAGGCGTTATAAGTGGTAGGCCCTTTGCAGCCCATTTTGTACAGACAATAGCCTTTTCGGGCAGCGTCATCGTCCCAACTCTCAACGAACTCCCCGGCGTCAAAGTGGGCGCGGCGGTAGCATTTGTCGTGAATACGCTGACCATAGAACATCAGCGGACGTCCCAGACGATCGAGTTCAGGCAGACGATCAAACGTCACCATATAGGTAATGATGGCGCTCATGACATCCGGAATCGGCGGGCAGCCGGGCACTTTCACGATTGGCTTATCGGTGATCACCTTATCGATCGGCGTTGCCTGGGTTGGATTAGGCCGGGCGGCCTGCACGCAGCCCCAGGAGGCACAGGTTCCCCAGGCGATAATCGCGCTGGCGCCTGCCGCAGCTCTTTTTAGCTTTTCAATAAACGGTCGCCCGCCGCTGATGCAGAACATTCCTTGTTCACCCAGCGGAGGATTGCCCTCTACGGCCAGAATGTATCGGCCGTGGTAGCGGCTCAGAATGTCTTCAAATACCTCTTCGGCCTGCGTTCCGGCAGCGGCCATCAGGGTGTCGTCGTAATCAAGAGAAATCAGGGAGAGGATGACGTCTTTGGCGAGTGGGTGAGAGGAGCGGATAAATGATTCAGTGCAACAGGTGCATTCCAGCCCGTGGATCCAGACGACCGGGATCCGGGGTTTGTTTTCCAGCGCCCAGGCTATTCTGGGCGTCATTGCGGCTCCCAGCCCAAGCGATGTTGCTGCGAGGCTGCAATATTTGAGAAAACTGCGTCGACTCACCCCTTTGCGGCGCATCGCCTGATAAAAGGTCTCCTCGTTATTCGTATTCATAACACGCGTTTCTTCCCCCGTTGAGTTCTGGCCACGTCGCCAGCGATAATCTAAAAAAGCCTATCCGATCAGCGGGGAGAAACAATGTAAAGTGTAGGGTTATGTCCTATTGCGATATTTTCGTGCCCGTTACCTGTTTTTCACTGTCCGGGAATAAAAAAACGCACAGGGGGAGACCGCCCTGTGCGTCGGGTTTATTGCGGAAGAACTTAAACCCCAAGGCGATCGCGTAAGCTGTAATATGCCGCCCCCATGGCGGTAAACGGAATGCGCAGGCTGCGCCCCCCCGGGAACGGGTAGTGCGGCAGTTTGGCGAAAGCGTCAAAGCGCTCGGCATCCCCGCGCAGCAGTTCAGAAATCAGACGTCCTGCCAGGTGGGTACAGGTCACGCCGTGGCCGCTGTAGCCCTGCATATAGTAAATGTTGGTATCAAGACGGCCAAACTGCGGCATGCGAGATAGCGTTAACAGGAAATTACCGGTCCAGCGGTAATCAATTTTTACCCCCTGCAATTGCGGGAAGGTTTTCAGCAGTTTCGGCATTACCAGACGTTCAATATCCTCCGGATCGCGGGCGCCGTAGACCACGCCGCCGCCGTACAACAGGCGGTTATCGCCGGTCAGACGGTAGTAATCCAGCAGATAGTTACAATCTTCCACGCAGTAGTTTTTAGGAATCAGCGAGCGCGCCATCTCCGCAGACAACGGTTCGGTGGTTAATACCTGTGTGCCGCATGGCATGCTGCTTTTTGCCAGCGCAGGCTCCAGTTTGTCGCCGAGGTAGGCGTTGCCCGCGACGATCACAAAGCGGGCCGTAACCTGACCTTTTTCGGTGCTGACCACCGCCGGGCTGGTGTGCTGGATACGGGTGACCGGCGACTGTTCGAAGACGCGCCCGCCGTTAAGACGAATGGCGTTAGCTTCGCCAATCGCCAGGTTCAGCGGATGAATATGACCACCGCTGTGGTCGAGCAGCGCGCCGACATAACGATCGCTGCTGACTTCGCGACGAATTTCGCTGCTGTCTAACAGTTCAAGCTGCGTGTTGCCATAGCGTTCCCAGTTCGACTTCTGCTCCTCCAGCGTTTCCATCTGCTTGTGGTTCAGCGCCACAAACAGTCCGCCGGGGCGATAGTCGCATTCGATCTGATAACGCTTGATACGTTCGCGGATGATATTACCGCCTTCAAACATCATGCTGCCAAGCATTTTGGCGGCGTCCGGGCCATAGGTGCGCTCGATGACGTCGATATCGCGACTGTAGGAGTTCACCAACTGACCGCCGTTACGTCCGCTGGCCCCGAAGCCGATACGCGCGGATTCCAGTAGCACTACGTCGTAACCCATCTCCGCTAAGTGCAGGGCGGAGGAGAGACCGGTATATCCACCGCCCACGACGCAAACATCACAGCTAACCGACTCGCTAAGGGTGGGAAACGGTTCGTACTGATTGGCGCTTGCGGCGTAATAACTGCTGGTATGTTCAGTCATGATTAAGGCTCCAGGGAGATCCAAATGGTTTTCAGTTCGCTAAATTTTTCCAGTGCATGCAGGGACTTATCGCGCCCGTTGCCGCTTTGCTTATAACCGCCGAACGGCACAGTCATATCACCATCGTTGTAGTTATTAACGAAGACCGAACCGGCCTTCAGGCGACGACTCATGCGGTGGGCGCGCGACAGATCGCGGGTCCAGACCGCGGCCCCCAGGCCGTAGTCACTGTCGTTGGCCAGCGCCAGGGCTTCGGCTTCGCTGCTAAAACGGGTGACGACCAGCACCGGGCCGAAGATCTCATCGCGGCTGACGTGGGCTTGCGGGGCTGTATCGACAAAAATAGTCGGGCCGATAGCCGCTGGGTGGACGTGGCTGCGACCATCCAGCGCCAGCGTGCCTTGCGCTTCACCGTCGCGAATAAAACCGTGCACGGTGTCGGCATGCGCGTTGTCGATAAGCGTGCCCATCGTGGTTTCCGGATCCAGCGGGTTGCCCGGCTGCCAGTTTTTCGCCTGCTCTTTCAGCAGGGCGATGAACTCGTCGGCAATACTCTCTTCCAGTAACAGACGCGTACCGGCGATACAGACCTGACCCTGGTTATAGAAGATGCCTGCTGCAGCATTGGCGGCGGCTTTCGGCAGATCCGGGCAGTCGGCAAAAACGATGTTGGCACTTTTACCACCGGCCTCCAGCCAGACGCGTTTCATATTGCTGTCGCCAGCGTCTTTGAGCAGTTGCTTGCCGGTGCGGGTCGAGCCGGTAAAGGTGATCACATCAACATCCGGATGCTGCGACAACGCCTGGCCCGCTTCGTGGCCATATCCGCTCACCACGCTGAGAACGCCATCTGGCAAACCTGCTTTTTTTGCCAACGCAGCAAGGCGAATGGCGGTCAGCGGTGATTTTTCTGAAGGTTTGAGGATCACGCTGTTGCCTGCAGCCAGTGCCGGGCCAAGTTTCCAGCAGGCCAGCAGCAGGGGAAAATTCCACGGCACGATGGCCGCAATGACGCCCACCGGCTCGCGCACAATCAGCGCCAGATCGCTCACCGAGGTGGTGGCCACTTCGCCATAGACTTTATCTATTGCTTCGGCGTACCAACGGATGGCGCGTGCCGCGCCTGGAATATCATCACGCAGGCTATGGCGAATCGGTTTACCGGTGTCGAGCGTTTCCAGTAGCGCCAGCTCCTCGTGATGTTGCTCCATTAAATCGGCGAACTTGTGCAGGACTGCCTTGCGCTCTGCGGGTGATGCTTGCGACCAGTCTCCGCGTTCAAACACGGTGCGGGCTGCGGTGACCGCGCGGTCTACATCCGCTTTTTTGCCGCGGGCGACTTTGGCGAGCGGGCGTTGTCCTGCCGGATCCTGCGTAATAAAGGTTTCGTTATCGGCGGCTGCGCAATATTCGCCGTTAATAAATAAACGGGTCTCCGGCGAATAATGGCTGGCTTTTTCACGCCAATATTTAAGATTCTGAAAGTTCATAGCTACTCCTTTTATATCAATAAGATAAAGTTCGTTGCTGATCTTTTCAGGCAAAATCAGGCTGCACGATGCCCCAGGGATGTACCCTGTTAATGCGCGTTATTTAAGAAGGCCTGAGAAACTCAGGCCGCTACTTATTAGAAAGTGGTAGGAGTGTGGGCACTGATGATGCGGCAGATCCCTGCCGAGGTGTTGCTGAAGCTATGTGGTATACCGGTGTTAATGGCATAACTTTGTCCTGCAACAAGATGATACGTTTGACCGTTGATGGTCAGTATCACTTCACCTTCCAGTATTGTCCCAATCTCTTCACCCTGGTGTTTAATTCTCTCCCCGGTTGTCGTACCTGGCTGATAGGTTTCAAACATCATGGCCAGCGTACGATTCGGATTTCCGTTGTGTACCAGCTTCATGGATACTCCCTGACTCCCGATCTCAATCAAATCATCCTGATTGATAACCACCTGCGGTTCGTCAGGCTTTTCCGGTTCCGCGAAGAACTCGGAGAGCGACAGCCCATAAACTTTCAATAGCTTTTGCAGCGTACTGATGGCAGGACTGACTTTATCCTGCTCTATGGTGCTGATGGCGCTATGCGTTAACCCAGACAGTTCGGCGGCACGACGCTGTGAAAGACCCAATTGCTGGCGGATCTCTGACAAACGTTTACCCGGCGCCAGGCCGTCATCGCTCATAATTGCATTTCCTTAACTGTAGTGGTCAGAGTCGCTGTTTTTCAGCGAGGTGGTTCTGACAAGCGGTGATAAAACCTTCAAGTAACAAACGCGACAGGGCGTATTCGCTACTGTTCCATTCCGGGTGCCACTGCACGCCAAGCGCGAAAGGATGGTCGTGAACGCTGGCTGCTTCCACTAATCCATCCTGCGAGCGTGCTTCCACGCGCAGTTGCGGGCCAAGGGTTTTTGCGCCCTGACCATGCAAGGAGTTAACCCAAAACGTGCTGCAACCTGGTATTAGCTGAGATAGCAATCCTCCCTGTTGAACCTGGACTTCATGAGATGGCGCATATTGCTGCTCCACCGGGAGTTCCGCATCTTCACGATGTTCCAGGAACTGTGAGTGATCGCACAGGCGACGATACAGAGTCCCGCCTGTGGCGACAACTAATTCCTGTAAGCCCCGGCAGATGGCGAAAATGGGAATGCGCCTTTCGAGCCCGGCGTTAATTAGCGCCATGCTCAGAAGATCACGCCCGGGATCGGCGTCAGACTCATCGCCATTTTCACCATAGAGGTGCGGCTGCACATTGCTTGGGCTTCCTGGCAGGAAGATACCATCCAGTTTCGGTAACAGCGCGTTCAGTAATTCGGGTTCCGCAAGCGCATGGGGAATCGCTATCGGTAATCCACCGGCGTTCAATACTGCATTCAGGTACTTTTCTTGCAGAGTCTGGGTCTCGTGACCCTTAAGCCTGTTCCTACACATCACTACACCAATAACTGGCTTGTCAAATATATTGCCCATGATCGACCTCACGTTTTGGAATAAATTATTGCCAAACGGTTCCTTGTTATGCCATTCCG
>NZ_JAHLRC010000050.1:0-31401 GCF_018919545.1 Citrobacter sp. S46_ASV_140 | reverse complement strand
GGGTTACATCTATCACATTGCCTTCCTGAGGAATAAATTGCCCCCACATTGCGTGGGGGACGGGAACAGAATTAATGAGTGACGGGAGCAGATTGTTGACGTAAAGAAGTCACTTGCTTTTGCTTGTCCAGCTTATCCACCAGCGGTTGCACAACCTTCTCTCCCTGCTGGCCAAAATATTGATACAACGTATCGGAAGCGCTTTGCGTCAGCACCATGATCTCAATGCGACGGTTCCCGGCACTTTCCGGGTTTTTTGCATCCAGCAGCATTTGGTCCGCCATCGCGCTGACCTGCATGACTTTATTCTGCGGCATTCCGGCATCCTCCAGCACGCGTCGCGCCGACAAAGCGCGGTCGCCGGAGAGGTTCCAGTTGTTGTAAATGTTACTCTTATAGCTCATCGCGTCTGTATGCCCGGTGATGATTATCTTGTTATCCAGCGAGTCAAACACGGGAGTCAGTTCGACCAGCAGCGATTTAAAGAACGGCATAATCCTGGCGCTACCGCGCTCAAACATATTGCGATTCTGGTCATCTTTAATCAGTACGCGCAGCCCCTGAGGAACAATCTCCATCTCGAGGTTAGTTTCCATATGCGCATTGCGGGCGATAACGTTAATGTCGGTCGCCAGTTCGCCCAATTCGCGGGCTGATTTTTGTTTCAGCAGCACCGCTTTTTCATTCACATCCAGCGCCTTTTTCGCGTTCTCTTCCGTAATTTTCGCCGTCTCCTGCGGGTTGACGGTTTTATCGAGTTTGTTGCGCGTGACGTTTTTCTTCTGCGCTCCCGGCGCTATCGGTTGCTTGCCCAGCTTATTTAACGGCGCCATACCGCCACCGTTAAAGATTGACTGACCATGCAGCGCCGCCACGATATTTTCGCGGTCAGCTTTACTGACGCTGTTCACAATCAACTTTATCGTGGTTACCAAGGGTGCCGAGCGTATCTCCGAGGTTTCGGCCCGCTTTACGCTGGACGCCATGCCCGGGAAGCAGATGGCGATCGATGCCGATCTGAACGCAGGCCTGATTAATCAGGCCCAGGCGCAGGCGCGACGTAAAGATGTGGCGGGCGAAGCGGATTTCTATGGCGCAATGGACGGTGCGTCGAAGTTCGTGCGCGGTGATGCCATCGCCGGGATGATGATCCTGGCCATCAACCTGATAGGCGGCGTCTGTATCGGTATTTTTAAATACGATTTAAGCGCCGAAGCCGCCTTCCAGCAATACGTACTGATGACCATCGGCGACGGTCTGGTCGCCCAGATCCCGTCTCTGCTGCTGTCGACGGCGGCGGCGATTATCGTTACACGCGTGAGCGACAGCGGTGATATCGCCACAGACGTGCGTAGCCAGTTGCTGGCCAGCCCCTCCGTACTCTATACCGCCACCAGCATTATGTTTGTACTGGCGGTGGTACCGGGAATGCCGCACTTCCCGTTCCTGGTGTTCAGCGCCCTGATGGGGTTCACCGCCTGGCGTATGAGCAAGCGCCCGAAGGTGGCTGAAAATGAAGAGAAAAATCTTGAGACGCTGACCAAAACCATCGTTGAAACCACCGAGCAACAGGTCAGTTGGGAAACTATCCCTTTGATTGAGCCAATCAGCCTGAGCCTGGGGTACAAGCTGGTATCGCTGGTAGACAAATCCAAAGGGAATCCGCTCACTCAACGTATTCGCGGTGTGCGGCAGGTTATCTCAGACACTAACGGCGTGCTGCTCCCGGAAATTCGCATCCGCGAAAACTTCCGTCTAAAACCGACCCAGTACGCCATTTTTATCAATGGGATCAAGGCTGATGAGGCAGATATTCCTTCAGATAAACTGATGGCGCTGCCCTCCAGTGAAACGTATGGCGAGATCGATGGTGTTTTAGGCCACGATCCGGCCTATGGTATGCCGGTGACGTGGATTGTACCGGCGCAAAAAGCCAAAGCGCTAAATATGGGGTATCAGGTCATTGATAGTGCCAGCGTCATTGCGACGCATGTGAATAAGGTCATTCGCAACTTTATTCCCGACCTGTTTAACTACGATGATATTACCCAACTGCATAACCGCCTCTCTTCGATGGCCCCCCGTCTGGCGGAAGATCTGAGCGCGGCGCTGAATTACAGCCAGCTCTTGAAGGTTTATCGGGCGCTGCTGGTCGAAGGCGTACCGCTGCGCGATATCGTTACCATTGCCACCGTACTGGTCGCCAGTAGCGCCGTCACTAAAGATCATATTCTGTTGACGGCAGATGTGCGTCTGGCGCTCCGTCGCAGCATTACCCATCCGTTTGTGCGCAAAGATGAGCTGGCGGTCTACACGCTGAATAATGAGCTGGAGAATCTGCTGGCTAATGTAGTGAATCAGGCTCAGCAAAGCGGCAAAGTGGTGCTCGATAGCGTACCGGTCGATCCTAATATGCTGAATCAGTTCCAGACCAATATGCCGCAGATTAAAGAACAGATGAAAGCCGCGGGTAAAGAGCCGGTACTGCTGGTCGCACCGCAGCTACGTCCTCTGCTTGCGCGCTATGCGCGCCTGTTTGCACCAGGCTTACAGGTGTTGTCATATAACGAAGTTCCGGATGAGCTGGAATTAAAGATTATGGGGGCGTTGAGTTAACCCCTGACGAGGCGGTGCCATTCGCACCGCCTTTTTGATTACAGAATGGTATTTTCCGTCAGAATACGACGAGCGCCGAGATAATGATCCTGCCAGAAGTCATCGGATAAATTGCTCACCCGAATCGTTTCTCCCGTACGCGGCGATTCAATAAATTGTCCCTGCCCCAAATAGACGCCCATATGATCGGCAATATCCCGACTGTGAATATGAAAGAACAATAAATCACCACGACGAAGGTCGCGATTAGCGACGATGGTCGCCCGCCGATAGTGATACATTTCATTCGCCGTACGTGGCAATTTTGCTGCCAGAATTTTGTTGTAGGCATAAAAGATCAGCCCGCTACAGTCAAAGCCTTGTTCCGGGCTGGTCCCGCCCCACAAATAGGGTTTACCTAACTGCTGCTCAAGACGGTGGATTGCCACTTCGGTTATGTTGTGCAGATGATCGCTACTGAGAAAATGGTCATTCTCAGCCAGCTCCTGCCAGCGTTGATCGCTCGCTTTTAGTGGCCCCGGGAACCACTCCGGGTGCTGTTTAATCAGCGTCCTGTTTTGCTGGCGCAGCGCGCTTTTACTTTGCGCATTACCTTCCACCACATAACTTGCCTGCTTTTTTACCTGCGCGTGGTACTGCTTCAGCAGCCGGGCGCGGTTACGCATGCGTAATTGCGCCGCATAGCTTAAATGGGCGTCAGATAAGAGGGGCTGAACTTTGGCGACAGACGGCGAGGACAACACAACACACAAAGACAGCAGACCCGGCAAAAAGCGTCGGGGCACAGAGACAAAAGACATGAAAACAACACTACCTAATCAAACACGTTCGCCGCAGTCTACCGCTATTGCCGGGCATTCCATTTTAATATTCGATTATTAAATTATTAATTTTTTAAATTCAATATATTAGGAATTCTGCACTCAGAAGACTTAATGACGTGCGCTAACCCACAAAATACGTCAGTGTCTGACTGCCTTTAAGCACAATTTTCCGTATAAAGAAAATCTAAAGTGTAAACGCCGCACGAGAGACTTGCGAAAAACTCTCTGGGTGATAATGTGAGCGCTCCAGATCCAGATTTATCCGATTTGGGAACTCTTTTTGCCGTCCTGGCGTGTGTAATCGTTTTATCAAGGAATAAGCAGTATGCGTAAAATCGCATTTTTTCTTGCGATGCTTTTATTGCCGTGCGTTTCATTTGCCGGTTTGCTGAGCAGCAGCAGCCCGACTACGCCTGTCAGCAAAGAATATAAGCAGCAATTAATGGGCTCCCCCGTCTATATCCAGATCTTCAAAGAAGAGCGAACGCTGGATCTGTACGTCAAGATGGGCGAACAGTATCAATTGCTCGATAGCTATAAGATCTGCAATTATTCCGGCGGCTTAGGTCCGAAACAGCGTCAGGGCGATTTCAAAAGCCCGGAAGGGTTTTACAGCGTACAGCGCGGACAGCTGAAACCGGATAGCCGCTTTTATAAAGCGATTAACATTGGTTTCCCTAACGCCTACGACCGCGCACACGGTTATGAAGGTAAATACCTGATGATCCACGGCGCCTGCGTTTCCGTCGGCTGCTACGCAATGACCGACAACGGCATTGATGAGATTTTCCAGTTTGTCACCGGCGCACTGGTGTTTGGGCAGTCCAGCGTGCAGGTTAGCATTTATCCATTCCGCATGACCGACGCCAACATGCAGCGCCATAAGTTCTCGTATTACAAAGAATTCTGGGCGCAGCTAAAGCCTGGCTACGATTACTTTGAACAAACGCGTAAGCCACCGACCGTTTCCGTCGTCGATGGCCGTTACGTTATCAGCAAGCCGTTGAGTCACGAAGTGGTTCAGCCGCAGCTGGCATCAAACTATACGCTCCCCGAGACAAAATAACGCCCACTCGCCTGGCATAATCTTTTGCCAGGTTTCATTGCCGGTTAGCGGCTGAGTGGCAATCACGGTGACCACATCATTGGGTGTGGTCTCTGAGCTAAAATCGATTTCCACATCCTGATCCAGCAGTGTCGCCACGCCAAACGGCGCACGACGGGTGATCCAAAACAGGTTGGTCGAGCAGAAAGCCATCACATAACGCCCGTCAGACAACAGCATGTTGAAGACGCCCTTCTCACGCAATTCTCCTGCCAGCATCGCGATATATTTAAACACTGCCGTCATATTGCCAGGCGTACGCGGATAACGTTCAGTTAGCTTGTGGAGCAGCCAGCAGAAAGCTTTTTCGCTGTCGGTTTCCCCGACCGGGCGGAAATTACCGGTTTCCAGCGATTTATAGCCGCTGAGCTGTCCGTTATGAGCGTACGTCCAGTTACGTCCCCACAGTTCACGCGTAAATGGATGGGTATTTTCCAATGCCACTTCGCCACGATTCGCCTGACGAATATGGGCAATCACGGAACAGGATTTGATGGGATAGTCTTGTACCAGTTTGGCGATAGGCGAATTAAAGCTGGGTTGCGGATCTTTAAACGTACGGCAGCCCTTACCTTCATAAAACGTAATACCCCAGCCGTCTTTGTGCGGCCCGGTACCTCCGCCGCGCTGAACCAGCCCGGTGAAGCTAAAGCAGATATCGGTTGGCACATTGGCGCTCATCCCGAGCAGTTCGCACATACATCACCTCCACAAACGCCTTTAAGCGGGAAGGCGTAATTGTTGCAGCCAGTTTAGATTCGGACAGCGCGCAGAAACCGGAGCGTACACGTAGTACGTGAGGATTTCGGGCACTGCCCGGATTCAAAATGGCAAATAAAATAGCCTTCTTACTTCACCATCTCTTTTTCGATCAACTGGATCAGGATATGGATCACTTTGATATGAATTTCCTGAATGCGGTCAGCATAGCCAAAGTGCGGCACGCGAATTTCGATATCCGCACTACCCGCCATTTTGCCGCCATCTTTACCAGTCAGGGTGATGACTTTCATCCCTTTCTCACGCGCTGCGGCAATCGCTTTAATCACGTTACCGGAGTTACCCGAAGTAGAGATGCCTAACAGGACATCGCCTTCGCGACCCACGGCTTCAACGTAGCGGGAGAAGACATAATCGTAACCGAAATCGTTGCTGACGCAGGAGATATGGCTGACATCAGAAATAGCGATCGCCGGGTAGCCTGGGCGGTTTTCGCGATAACGTCCGGTCAGCTCTTCGGCGAAGTGCATCGCGTCGCAATGGGAACCGCCGTTACCGCAAGAAAGTACCTTACCGCCAGCTTTAAAGCTGTCTGCCAACAGGACCGCCGCGCGCTGAATGGCGTGAATATTGGCGTCATCTTTAAGAAAATTAGCCAGCGTTTCCGCCGCTTCGCTCAGTTCGTTACGAATAAGATCCTGGTACATGAGGATATCCTTCAGCATGAATGTAAATGACAAGATGCAGTGTACCGGATAGCGCTACCAGCGAGAAGTACAAGCCACAGGAATGGCTGCGGCTTTTGATTTTTTGTGCCGGTTAAAACAGCAACAATGTGAGCTTTGTTGTAATTATTTTGTAAACACATTGCTAAAAGAATTTACATCCACTACAACCATATCATCACAAGTGGTCAGACCTCCTACAAGCAAGGGAGCTTTTCGTTATGATGATTTTGAGTATTATCGCTACGGTTGTTCTGCTCAGCGTTCTGTTTTATCACCGCGTGAGCTTATTCCTCAGCAGCTTAATTTTGCTCGCCTGGACAGCTGCGCTTGGCGTGGCTGGCCTGTGGTCAATCTGGCTGCTGGTTCCTCTGGCCATTCTCCTCGTACCGTTTAACTTTACGCCAATGCGCAAATCCATGATCTCTGCGCCAGTGTTCCGCGGTTTCCGTAAAGTCATGCCGCCGATGTCGCGTACTGAGAAAGAGGCGATTGATGCCGGTACAACCTGGTGGGAAGGCGACCTGTTCCAGGGCAAGCCAGACTGGAAAAAACTGCATAACTATCCTCAGCCGCATCTGACAGCTGAAGAACAAGCGTTTATTGACGGCCCGGTGGAAGAAGCCTGCCGCATGGCGAACGACTTCCAGATCACCCATGAACTCGCGGATCTGCCGCCGGAACTGTGGGCGTATCTGAAAGAACACCGCTTCTTCGCGATGATCATTAAGAAAGAGTACGGCGGGCTGGAATTCTCCGCGTATGCTCAAGCTCGCGTTCTGCAGAAACTCTCCGGCGTTTCCGGGATCCTGGCGATCACCGTTGGCGTACCTAACTCCTTAGGCCCTGGCGAACTGCTGCAGCATTACGGCACCGAAGAGCAGAAGAATCATTACCTGCCGCGTCTGGCACGTGGTCAGGAGATCCCCTGCTTTGCTCTGACCAGCCCGGAAGCGGGTTCCGATGCAGGCGCGATCCCTGATACCGGCGTGGTTTGTATGGGCGACTGGCAGGGCCAGCAGGTGCTGGGTATGCGCCTGACCTGGAATAAGCGTTATATCACGCTGGCGCCTATCGCTACCGTACTGGGTCTGGCATTTAAACTCTCCGACCCGGAAAAACTGCTGGGTGGTGAAGAAGATCTTGGCATTACCTGTGCGCTGATCCCAACGTCAACCCCAGGCGTACAAATTGGGCGTCGACACTTCCCGCTGAACGTGCCGTTCCAGAACGGTCCGACGCTGGGCAAAGATGTCTTCGTGCCGATTGATTACATCATCGGTGGCCCAAAAATGGCCGGTCAGGGCTGGCGCATGCTGGTGGAATGTCTGTCCGTGGGCCGCGGTATTACTCTGCCGTCTAACTCGACGGGCGGCGTGAAATCGGTCGCAATGGCAACCGGCGCGTATGCGCACATTCGTCGCCAGTTCAAAATCTCTATCGGTAAGATGGAAGGTATTGAAGAGCCGTTGGCACGTATTGCGGGTAACGCGTACGTGATGGATGCAGCGGCGTCGCTGATTACCTACGGTATTATGCTGGGTGAAAAACCGGCGGTGCTGTCGGCCATCGTGAAGTATCACTGTACCCACCGTGGACAGCAGTCAATCATCGATGCAATGGATATTACTGGCGGTAAAGGCATTATGCTTGGCGAAAGCAACTTCCTCGCCCGTGCTTATCAGGGCGCGCCTATCGCCATTACCGTTGAAGGTGCCAACATTCTGACCCGGAGCATGATGATCTTCGGTCAGGGGGCGATTCGCTGCCATCCGTACGTTCTGGAAGAGATGGCTGCGGCACAGAGTAACGATGTGAATGCGTTCGACAAGCTGCTGTTCAAACACATCGGCCACGTCGGCAGTAACAAAGTGCGCAGCTTCTGGCTGGGCCTGACGCGTGGCTTAACCAGCAGCACGCCAACCGGCGATGCGACCAAACGTTACTACCAGCATCTGAACCGTTTGAGCGCTAACCTGGCACTGCTTTCAGATGTTTCCATGGCCGTACTGGGCGGTAGCCTGAAGCGCCGTGAACGTATCTCCGCGCGTCTGGGCGATGTATTAAGTCAGCTGTATCTGGCCTCTGCGGTACTGAAGCGTTATGACGATGAAGGCCGTAATGAAGCAGACCTGCCGTTGGTTCACTGGGGCGTTCAGGATGCGTTGTACAAAGCGGAACAGGCGATGGACGACCTGCTGAAAAACTTCCCGAACCGACTGGTCGCGGGCTTGCTGAATGTGGTTATCTTCCCTACCGGTCGCCACTACCATGCACCGTCTGACAAGCTGGATCATAAAGTCGCGAAGATTCTGCAGGTTCCGAGCGCCACCCGTTCTCGCCTTGGCCGCGGTCAATACCTGACGCCGAGCGAGCATAACCCGGTAGGTTTGCTGGAAGAGGCTTTGCTGGATGTGATTGCAGCCGACCCTATCCACCAGCGGATCTGCAAAGAGCTGGGTAAAAACCTGCCGTTTACCCGCCTGGATGAACTGGCGCACAATGCGCTGGCTAAAGGGCTGATTGATAAAGACGAAGCCGCAATTCTGGTGAAAGCCGAAGCAAGTCGTCTGCGTAGCATCAACGTGGATGACTTTGAACCCGAGGCGCTGGCGACTCAGCCGGTAAAGCTGCCAGAGAAGGTGCGTAAAGTCGAAGCGGCCTGAATATCGGCGAAATAAAAAGCGGAGCTGAAGCTCCGCTTTTTTGCTTACACATTAGTTGTAGTTAAACGCATCAGGATGATTTTGCAGGCTCCCGCTCAACGCAGCGAACAGTACCGTTTTACCGTCGATTGACAGCTCGTCGCTCACGTTCAGCCACGTTAGTTTCTCTCGTGAGGTTTTCTCATCAACCGTTGAGAACACCCCCATCATCTGCTGTGACTTTTCTGACCACAGCACCGCAATACGTTCTGCACTGCAATCATGCGGTTTGCACGCGCTCAGAACCTGGTATGATTCGCCACCCAGCTTCACCGTCTGCGTCGGGGAAGATGTTCCCCCTTTATTGATCCATGCGGGCAATTTATTCCCTTCCACCATTTGGCTGTACGCTGCTTTTGTCGCATCATCTTTCGCCAGAGTGCTCAGGTTAATATCGCTTTGCGCCATTGCACCTGTTGCCACGACCATCGTAGCGATAGTGGTTAATATCTTTAGCATTTTTCCTCCTTGGCCGATCCCCGCATTATTCTGCCTGTAAATGGTGGTTGGAGATACTGATAAATGCAAATCAGCGGTTTCTGGAAAATGGCCTTTCAAGATGTCCCCCACCCACACACTCCGCGAATAAGATGTTAGAGTTAACTTAAGCCCACAACGAGGAGTTTGGTACTGTGTCTGGTTTGAAGATTACTCTCTTGCAACAATCTTTGGTCTGGATGGATGGTCCGGCTAACCTGCGCCATTTCGACCGCCAACTGGAAACCGTCACCGGACGTGATGTCATTGTGTTACCTGAAATGTTTACCAGCGGATTTGCCATGGAAGCGGCAAGCAAATCGCTGCCGCAGGAAGAGGTTGTCAGTTGGATGCGCACTAAGGCGCAACAGACGAACGCCCTTATAGCAGGCAGCGCTGCTCTCCTGTCTGAACGTGGCCCAGTAAACCGCTTTTTGCTGGTCGAACCCGAAGGTAATGTCCATTTCTATGACAAGCGCCATCTGTTCCGCATGGCGGATGAACATCAACATTATCAGGCGGGTGACGCGCGGGTTATTTTTGAATGGCGCGGCTGGCGCATTCTGCCGTTGGTCTGTTATGACCTGCGTTTTCCAGTATGGTCGCGCAACCGCAACGATTACGACCTGGCATTGTATGTCGCCAACTGGCCGGCGCCGCGTTCGCTACACTGGCAGGTTCTGCTCACCGCACGGGCAATTGAGAACCAGGCTTATGTAGCAGGATGTAACCGCGTAGGTACTGATGGTAACGGCAATCATTATCGCGGTGACAGCCGGATGATTAATCCGCAAGGGGAGATTATTGCCACCGCCGAGCCGCATCAGGCTACGCGCATTGACGCTGAACTGTCACTCTCGGCGCTGCGCGAGTACCGCGAGAAATTCCCCGCCTGGCAGGACGCTGACCCGTTCACGCTGTAGATATCGCCTTCTTCCCGCTGCACAACGTTTTCCGTAGCGGGATTGTTTCACTCCGTAACCAACCGCAAAACAAATTCGCGTGGCGACGTGCTTCGGGCATCGTATTCTGCAAAGGATAATCACTCGTCACCAGCGAGTGACAGACAATGTTAATAATTCCCTTATCAGGATCCCGAAATGAAGAACTTCGTACGCATGACTTTGCTGGCGGCAACCGTGGCTGGCGCTTCTTTTAGCACGCTTGCAGCAAACGTATCCAATGTACCCGCACCAGCTCAGGACCCGGTAGTTCAGCACCTTAAACTGAGCACTGACCAGGTTGCGCAGATTAAAAAACTGCACCAGCAGCTTGAAACCAACGTTAGCAAGATATCGGTGAAGGATGTTAAAGACGGCGCGTTGATTGACGTCATCAAGTCCGGGAAATGGGATGAAGCCGCCGTCAAAAAACAGCTTTCCGCGTTCAGCAATATCGAACAGCAGGCGCGTTATTACCGCGTGAAATACTATTTCGACCTGAACAAAGTACTGACCCCAGAACAGCGCCAGCAGGTGCAAAAAGATATCGCACAGACGCTGAGCGAATAATGACCATGGCCTGAATCAGCAATGATTCAGGCTTTTCGGTAATACTTCCTGCTCGAACAAAAATCCCTGCACAGCATCTGCGCCGCTCATACGGCAAATGGCGTAATCCTGCGGCGTTTCCACCCCCTCGATCACAACCCGTTCTCCCAGCCCGCGAAATTGATTGACCAGTACCCTCAACTGCCACTCCGACGTCCTGAACTGATGAAACATTCCGCTTTCAATTTTGATGGCATCGAAACGGATGCCAGACAGTCGCCAGACAAAAAATAGCTCAGGCGAAACATCATCCAGCCACACGCGAAACCCGTGACGCACCAAGGTTTTAACGGCAATGCATACGGCCTGCTGTTCTGCCTTTTCCAGTCGCATCATGGTGCCAGGATCCTGTATTTCGATAACAATCCGCCCCTGATGCGCCTGCCGGGCGAGCTGCGCAATCCACGACAGACAGGTCAGCATCCTGACGGATAAATTCAGCGAATAACTTCCTGAGAGTGCCAGTACCTGCCGCATTTGCCACAGAAATAGCTGCTGTTTTGCGGTGATGGAAAGGTGCTTGAAAAAAAGATCGAGCGGTAGCGGCGTGCGTACCTGACTTAACACCTCACAGACATCCAGCGATGCATCATCAAAAAAATGGATGCGCTGCAAACGGATCCCGGTGATCCGCAGCAGCTCGGCGTTGCGGGGAAGCTCTGGCCCATGGCGGGTCTGTTCGCTGAATCTGTTCATATCATTCCATTTTTTGATTGAAAGGACGTCGTGCATCCTGCAGCCACGGGATACGACGATCGTTCGGGTATGTCAGGTAAAAGCGCGTCGCCAGACGATGCGCCTCAGGTAGGTCGCGCTGCTGTAACGCCAGCAAGATTTGCGTGAAGGAGACATTCGGGTCTGGGTGAACACGCACATAGTCAGGCGCCCAGCGGCGAACCGCTTCCAGCCAGCGAGCGTCCCGGGTACGCTGATACCGTTGCAGATACCCCATCTGCACATCAAACCGGTAGCGAGGGGCAAGGAGCCAGCCTCCTACCGGGAGCGACTCGGCCAGACGCCACTGCGCTGACTGTCGCTCCGCCAGCGTCAACTGCTGTTGCGTGTGCAGTGAGAGAAGCAACAATGGCGTGAAGGTTAAAAACGAGATCAATGCCAGCGCACGAATCAGCGACGTCGACGTAAGCGTCAGACGAGCCCCTTTTAGCGGGCTATCTGCACAACGAAGCAACAGGACCAGCAGTAACCAGTGTGGTGTTGACTGCCTGACGGGGTATTCCGTCAACATATGAATAACCACCGGCAGCGCCGCCACCAGACAAGCGCGACGCCAGCAATTTCCGTGCATCCACAGCCAGAAGCCCCCCGTAATAAAGCACAGCGCCCCCGCCAGCCCAACCAGGCCGCCCTCCACCAGCCACAGCACCAGCTCATTGTGCGGATGCGAGATGCTGCTCAGCTCCAACGGCCCCGCGCGTTCGAGAAACACGGCGGCAAAACTGCCCACGCCCCACCCCGTCCACGGGCGTTCGGCAAATAATGCCAGTGACGTTTTAAGCACCGTCCAGCGCACCTGGGAAGTGGTCAGGTGATCGACTGTAGCAACGGACAAAAAATGGCGAGCAAGCGTGCCCGCCACCATGCCTAACGCCAGCGGCAGCAAAAGTAACAACAACATACGGCGTTGTGCCGGGAAAACCACCAGCAGCAAGACTTCACCTACCACCACAGACACATAGCCGGTTTGCGACTGGGATTCATGCAGCACAAAGCCCATCATCACCAGGGCAATCCCGATGACAATTCGATATCTGTCGCGTAGCCGTAAAAAGAGCGGAGCTGACAGCAGCACACCAGATGCAGTGAAGCTGGCCATCAGATTGACCTGCTGAAAAATACCGTAGGGCCGCGTACCGCGTCGCCAGGGAAACTCCCAGTAATCAACACCCGGCAAATGCCAGTACTGATACAAAAACGCCAGACATTCGATGACGCACGCCCCCCATAGCAGAGTCAGCAGTACCGTCAGGGTGTTTGCCGCAAGCGGAATCTGTAATGTCACCAGATAGACGAGCACGCCTCCCAGCAGCGCCCCTGCGACCAGTTGCGCCTCGAACTGCCAGACGCCAGGCGTCAACAGACAAAGCAGCGTCAGGATGAGCGACCCCATCGAAAAAACCGTGGCGGGGACAGTGATGCGCCAGCGTTGACGAGGAACCAGCACTGATGCGCTTGCAGCCAGCACAACGGCATAAATCCAGCTCGTAATATTAAGCGGCAACGACAGACCGCTGCCGCCGTTATTCGGCCAGTAGAGATGCATTACCCCACACCAGAAAAACAGACTAATAACGAGCAATAATTTCTGCGCAGGCAGCGGGGCAATACGATTCAGTGCGTTCATCATGCTACTGGTAGTTCAGTGTCCAGGTCCCGCTGGCGCTGAACGGACCGTATTCGAGAGACTGATTTTTTATCGCCGACGGCTCTGCTGCGACCCACGCCCAAAAATTTAGCGTCATCGAGCCTGCAGTTATCTCTTTGACTGACGTGCTCTCATCAAGGCGGATTGCCGTGCCGTCCTCTTCGCTCATCCCAATACCGATCCCTGTCGCGCCACTCTGTTCACTGCTATCCAGCGCCAGATGATCGTCCAGTTCAGCATCCTCACTACCACTGAAAGTGACCGAGATCCCGCGAAAAACCTCGGGGTTGCAGTCGCGTAGCTGAATGCTGAATTTTTCCGGCTTACTGCGCCCCGAAAGATAGAGATCCTGCGTCGCGATTTGCCCGAAATCGACCTCGATTTTGTCGCCTCCTGGTGCCAGGCTGCAGGCCAGCGCTCTGATAGTGCCGTGAAAATACATATCACCGCCGACCAGTTTGGTGTCGGCCTGCACCATGCCGCCAAGCAGTAACACGCCGATCGCGAATAACGCCGAACATCTCATGGCATCCCCCTACTGAAACTGCGCAACAACGGTGGCAGAGGCTTCAAACTCACCTTCCTTAACGCTTCCCACGCCCGGCTTTGCCACCGGTGCAGCGGTGAGATTCCAGTCGCCCTGATTCTGGTAAAAACCTTTCACGTTATAGAATTGATTGGGCACGACGGTGCCACCGCTCTCGTCTTTAAGCATAATGCCGAGATCGTCGCGCTTTTGTCCGCCGCTCAGCGTGCCGAGGAGATGATCGTTGAACCCTGCCGTGCCTGACGCCGTGGTAGTTTGCACGCCAAGATTAATGTTCAGCGCGCCCTGATCGAAGCTGCCGCCTTCACAAACAACATGAATGGGGATCGACTTGCTGTAGTTAGTGCCATTGAGCCGGGCAGCGGATCCTGGCAGATCGCCAAACTCAATGCTGATTTTGTCTCCCCGGTTGAAGGTGCATTTGTCCGGTACGGTAATCAGCCCGGATTTAATCACCACACGGGAAATCGCCGTAGTGGGCGTAGGTCCCGCGCTCCCCATGCGCCCGGCTACCTCCACCAGCGATTGGGAAGTGATATTGATGCCGTTGATAATGGGTTTAGTGACAATAAACGTCACTTTCCCTTTTGAACCACTTTCAACGTTAGTGGCGCGCGTGTAGCCCTTGCGCTTTTTGCAAGTGTTATTGCTGTTGCGGTTTGAAACGTTGGTAAAAGGCGCCTGAACATACCGTTTATAGCCCCCGGCAACCCACACCTGCACTTCCACATCCAGATACTCATTTAGACGAAAACGGTTCGCCCCCTGATTTGAAGGCGGCATCGTAGTCGTGGTGGTGTAGTAAATCGGCGACCGGGAGATGTCAGCCTGCTCGCAATAGAAATTCACCACATACCAACTGCCCAGATTCCAGGTAAACGGATCCGTTCTGCCACCCACGTGGTTTTTACTGACATCCAGCGAACTCAGTTCGATATCGTACTGATGCGGCGACCCGCCCTCCGGCTCACCTTCCCCCTGTGTAAATGCCTGCCCGGCCAGTGGACAGCCAGCCAGGGCAACCCACAACAGCGCTTTGCGTAATACGCTCATAGATACTCCAGCTTAAGTCTCACCAGGCCGTTAAATTCTCCGGCAGTCACCTCTGGCCCAAAAGATTCCAGCGTGGCCAGAAAGTGAATGGCGTTATCGCCTGGTTTGAGGATCCACATCCGTTGCGGTTGGTTCAGATGGATCAGCTGATTACGCTCGGTCAGTAGCCGAATGCCCGCGCCGCGCACATCACCACGAATACGCCCCAGGTCACTGTTTTCCGGCGCGCCTTCGGCCATCAGCGTCATAGAAACGCCACGTTCCACCGTGCTGTGCGCCAGCTCAGGCATTTCGCTGGTCTGCCCGGGGAAATCCCTCAGGGTATGACCAGAGCCCTTTAAGCAGCCGTTCAGGTACAGCGTGACCAACACCGGTTCGCTGCGATCGCCGCCCTGGCGAAACCGACTGGCGGAAATATCACCAAGATTGATGGTCTGATCGCGTGAGGCCATATCCAGCACGCACGGCGACACATAGACCCGGCCATGAAAGCGGACGTTGCCATACTCACCGGACACGTTGCTCATATCCTGGCGGCCGCTGGTGGCCTGAACCTGCCAGGCCATGCCCGCCATCAGCAGGGCGCAAAGCATCTTTTTCATTTACGATTCCTGTTACCGGGGCTGTTGCTCCATCGGCAATGCTTTACATACATTGCCTGTGCAGCTGAATTTCAGTTCGGGATGACCGCCAAAATCGTTCACGTACATCATGCTGAACTGGCTGACGCTGCCGTCCGTGACGCTGAAATCGAGAGAGGATTTTGGTGAGACCATAACGCCGGGGAAGTCGGTCAATCTGCCGCCTCCCTGCGCTTCTGGCTTGCGGCTTAAGCCGATTAAGGTGACGAAGTAAGGCGTTGGGTTATCCACACTCCAGCGCTGGCCCTGCTTGTGAAAGACCAGTTGGTTTTGCCACACGGCGCCCGGCGTTTCCGGCACAATGGCGGCCGGACGGTAGAACAATTTGATGCGCGACTGCATCGCCAGTTGCAGCACGTTCGGCTTATCCGGTTTAGGCGGAATTTCACGTACGTTCAGGTAGAACAAGCTCTCGCGATCCTGCGGCAGGGCGTTGATCCCGCTGGTTTTCGTCACGCGGGCAATTCCCTTTTGCCCGCCGTTAATTCGTTGCAGCGGCGGTAAGACCATCAGCGGCGAGGTAATTTTTGTTCCGTTGGCATCTTCCACCCACGACTGAGCCAGAAACGGAATGCTCGGGCTGGTATTGGTTAAGTTCGCACTGACTGAGCGCGCATCACCAGTGATGATCATGCGGGTACGGTCGAGCGCAATACCCGCCCATGAGGTGTTGATCTCTGCAATCAAAAGCAGGCCACAGGCCACGGGTTTAAGCCAACGCTGCACGGAGTAAAAAGCTTGATTATTCATGACAAAATTCATTCAGGTTATTGAAATTATTCACAAGGCAACAGCACGTTACCTTCCGGGTTGATTTGTTGTGGCACCTGTAAGTGGCACTGCGCACGGCCAGCCCAGGCAACGGAAAGACGCTCAGCCGGATTCACACCCGCAATCCAGGCCATACCGTTTTCCATTACCATGGCGACGCTAACGCCGTTAGCGTTAAACACTTCGGCGCCAAACGGCGGTACCGAACCATCCTTCAGGCGCAGCAGCGCCATCATTTTTTGCCCCTGCGCCACGGCAAAATGCTGGTAGCCAATCGCACCTTCCGTCAGGGTGTTGGTCACGATGGCTTTAGTCGCGGAAATGTCCTCGTCCATTGCGTCCACATCGATACGGGTATCAAAGCTGTGATAGCTAACGACGTCCGGTACGACAGCAATACCGAAGCGGTTTGAGTGCGCCTGTTCGCCGTTCAGCGGCACGTTCGCCACCCCGTCGGTATCAACCATCACCCTGGCGGTATTCATCGACGCCTGGCTGTTGTGCAGCGCCGCACCGTGACGCGTCGCGGTAAAGCCGCCGCGCATCGTGCCGCCAACGGAGAAATAACGTGATTGCTGCCAGCTGACGTTAGATTCCAGTTCCGCCATCATGCTGCGGTGCTTGTAATAGCCATCAAACGCCGTACGCCCTTCACCGGAAACCCCTGTGCGCAAACGCCACGGATTGTTACGGTCGCGGTTATCGGAATACGAAACCATCTGGCTGGTCTGGTTGCCGCTGTTCTGCAATTCGTAATCCATAGAGCGGCCATCGCTCCATGGCACCGAGATTGAAAGCGAAAGACTGTCGTCTCGTTTGCCCTGATACTCAGAGCGGTAAGCCGCAACGTTGGCGCTGATCCCCTGGATGCCAGCAAATGAAAAGCTGTGCCCCATCGATAATCCGTAACGATCCTGGGAACCGCGATCCCAATAGTTCTGGTGGGTATAGGTCAGGTACAGCGTGGTCGCTAATAGTGGGTCGTCAGCAAAGAAGGTTTTGTTGCCGGTGATGGTGTACATCTCTTTTTCGTTGCCGGCACTGTTGTTATTTTCATACTGCTCGTCGAGAAACTGCGAGAAAGTGCGGAAGTTACGCTGTGAGAAGCGGTAACCGGCAAAGGTGATGGCACTGTTGTACTCATCAAAAGTTTTGGCGTAGCTGAGCTTAAAAGACATGCCTTTTTGTTCAGCCTGATGCTTTACCCGACTCACGGATTGCGTCGCATCAGCCGACAGCGCCCCCAGCCAGCTCAAGTCCCGCCCAATCCCCATCGACCAGGCGTTATAGCGTTCGCCAGTGAGCAGCGCGCCGCCGTACAGCGACCACGCATTGCTGACCCCCCATGAAAAATCACCGCTATAAAACGCAGGCCCCTGAACGTCGTGGTTATAACGCGATGGCTTCCCGACCGCGGCGTTGTAGCGCACATAGCCTGGGCGCGTCAGATAAGGAATATCGGCCGTATTGACCTGAAAAGTATGTACGCTGCCATCCTGCTCCTCGACGCGAACATCCAGCGTGCCGCGTACCGAACCGTGCAGATCCTGAATATTAAATGGACCTGCAGGAACGGTGGTTTGATAGATAACACGGCCCTGCTGACTGACGGTAACCTTCGCATTACTGCGGGCGATGCCGTGCACTTCAGGCGCGTAGCCCTGCAAATTCGGTGGCAACATACGCTCGTCGCTGGCGAGGTTAGCCCCGGTGAAACGCACCGAATCAAAAACCTGAGAATTCAGGTAGATTTCGCCGACCGTCAGTTTTGCAGCCTGCATCGGCAACGGTCGATATGCATAGATCTGATCCCAGTCGATACGGCCGCGATTATCATCCGAAGCGTAATTGGCCTGATACTGGCCACGAAATCGCCACGCGCCGAGGTTAAAACCTGTCTGCCCATAGCCAGACAGAGAGCGATAACGATCGCCGCCCTGTTCATAATGTGTGGCCTGGCCCGAGATGCTGTAGTCAAAAATCAGCCCCGCGACGCCGTTATCCCAGCGCTCCGGTGGCGTCCAGTCTGGATCGGTATATTTCATCCACGCCTGTGGCACGATAATGTCCAGTACGCCTGCGCTATTATTCAACGCCACACCCGGCAGGCGGGAAATGTCATAGCAGGTCGCGCTAATCGGATGAATATAGGCCAGCGCCTCTTCTTTGAGCGCCAGTAATTCGAGTTGTTGCGGGGTCAGACATGCCATGGATTTATGCGGGTTGGCAGGATCGACGATATAACGGATCGACTGCTGTGGAATCTCCTGGCTGTTAATACGAACATCCAGCAGATATTCTCCGGGAGTCACAAAGTTGCCTTCGGAAAAACGCTGCAAATCGACATTGTGCCTGTCGCTGGCATCCAGTACGTCGGTATTAAATTCAATGGCCTCATCCGCTTCAGCCCATGAAGAGGCACAGACCAGAGCAATAAAAAGCGCCAGACGTTTTTTATCTGTTTTCAGCGTGATCATTTTCGTTCGCAAACCTTCAGATACCCGAATTGCAGTGCAGCTCAGAGATAATTCACAACAAAATGCGTGACCGCAGTAAATTCGCCAGATGTCATTCTTCCGTCGCGGGAGATCAAATAAGCCGTAAAATTGAGCGTGTTTTTCCCTGGATTAAGCACATAGTCCGGTGATGGCTCACCCAGATGAATTTGCTGTCCGTTGCTGTCATATATTTCTATCGCTAAATTTTCAGTTTCCGATTGCACGCTTAGATAATCAGGATTGTCACTATCCGGTGCGCCAGAAAAGGTAATATTGGCGCGTTGAAACAGATTCCCGGGATGTTGAGAATCCCCTAATGAACATCCCAACAAATGAATGCTGAAATCATGCGCTGATACTTTCTCTGGTTTTCCGGAAATATCTCTGGCTGAGAGATCATCAAATTCAACCAGTAGCGACCGGTCGCGTGGATCGACATAACAGGCAGCCTCAATAATATTTCCGCGCATGCGCATTTTGCCGGGCGTACTGACAAGACGATTGGTGTCAGCCAAAACCCATGCAGGCGATATGAAGATAAAAAGCAGTAAAATTCGCCATCCAGGCATCACCGCATTTCCTTTCAGTTATTCGCAGGAAGGGTTAAGCAGGCGCGTTAATGCGCCTGCTGCAGATCGTTACTGGTAGTCGATCTGGAAATTAACGGTAGATTCGAAATCACCTGGGGTTACCGCGGCAGATGCGTTGTTTGCCTGCAGGTAAGCGACGAAATCAATGTCGGTTTCACCATCGGTAATGTTGACCTGAGAGGCGGCTTGGCCCCATTCCACGTCCTGGTTGCCACTGTCAATCATACCGATGCCCGCACCCTTTGCAGTACCAGAGGTGAATGCAGCCAGCGCGTTGTTGTCTGTATCAATCGTTGCCGGGGTATAAGTCACAGTGGCTGTTTTCGCGACGGTCGTATCACAGCCCTGCAGAACGATTTTGGCATGCTTAACGCCAGCACGTTGGTTGTCTTTTAACTGAGAAGTTGGGATCTCACCAAAATTAACCTGTACCGGGCTGGATTCTGGTGCCAGACCACATGCGGAATTAACCAGAGAACCGGTGAAGTGAATTTTACCGTTAGTCGGTTCGACATTTTTTGCAGCAAAAGCAGAAGAGGCAGTAAAAGTCATTCCCGCCATCAGCGCACAGGCCACAGCCACGTTTTTCATTTTCATATTACTACTTAACCTTATATCTGTTTTTTAGTTATTCCGAAGATCTATTTCCGCAGATAATTTATGTCCGGGAATCCTGATCTGCAGGTGGCGGTAGCGCATATCCTTGCAAACAATCCATCTCAAGCCGCCCCGTATTTTGAACTTCATTGGTATTCCATCCGAAATACCGTCCACAGTTGTTTACGCTGTTTCGGGGCTTATATTAAGTCGACGGGAAAATGACACAATGCAAAAATACGGTATTAATCAAACTCAGGGAATCATGTTGTCACACTGTCTGCACAGCGATCGTTTACCTAAAAAACCGCCAAAAATCACGACGTAGCCAGTGTTAATATCTATCATTCAGCATTTTTATAGAGTTTTTATCTATCAACTATTTTTTTATTTAGCCAGAACAACAGGCAAAATGTATTTATGAAATTTTTGTAAAAATGAAATTGGATATCAAAAGCGAGTAATGACAATAAGATAGTGAAAGAGAGGAAGGAGAAAAGAGGATTCTATAAGAGATATTAAAATATTGTTATATAAATATTAATAAAGCGATCTATGGTACAACCATTTTTTATAAATGAATTATGTTATGCTATTGCTTCACCCACTCGAATGCGAGATATCCTGCTTTAAAGGAGACATCAGTGATTTCTCATATACCAATAAACAAAATTAAATCCGTAATTATTGGTGATGGCTTAGTTTTCAGACCACATAAAAATACCCTAAAAGACCTGGCATCTGGTGAAATGGCCACATTGAATAATGTGGCAACACAATTACTGCTCTATTTGTTGCAAAATGGTAAAGAGATATCCTCGCGTGATGAAATTCTGCTGAATGTTTTTCAGCATAATGGCGCCAGAGCGACGGATGCGAATCTCAATCAGCACATTTCATTTCTGCGCAAAGCAATAACGTCTACGGGTCATCCTGCAGAACTCATCGTCACAATTCCGCGGATGGGATTTCGGATGGGCGACGTTAATATCAATATTCAGCAACTGGAAGAAGCGCAAGCTCCCGCCAGAATTGCCAATGTTGCATCGACGCTCAACAAAAAGAAACAAAGCCGTTGGCCTGTCGCGATAACCGCGTTAATTACCGGTATCGCCGTGCTGGCGACAGCGTGGTTAACATGGATTCCCAATGAAATCGCCATGACGGACGCGACTATCCTGCGGACTATCGACTATGAACAATGCCGTGTACATATATTAGGAAACGCCCTCACCGATACCATAACCGAAAAGAAAGCGCTGGATATTTTCAAGTCCGTGGGCATTAACCCCGACTGTTCGTACCCAAAAGATCTGTATCTCAATACCTGGGCGAGCAACCATAATCTGGTTGAGTGGTCGTTTGCCGCTGAATGCGGGCTGAACCTCGGCTATTACCATTGCATCAGCCAGTATCGCCATCATGAGGAATGATATGAAGCAAGAAAGCGATCACTCTCCTTTACTATGGTCAGTCGTGATTGCCATTTTTGGGCTGGCGGCTATCGCTTTTTTTATTATCGCCGGGAATGCGAAAAAACAAGAAATCAGTTTTTCCTGCTCCTCGGAATTCACGTCGATACTCGACATCCAGGATACAAAAAAGGTACTCCATGGAATAATGCTGATTACCAGCTACAACTCCGGACACCTTTCATTGTCAGTACAAGGGAAACTCAAAAGTGATGATGGCGAGTTTGCTGTGAACCGAAAACTGTTCTTTCGCTATGCCCGACCACTCGGCCATACCGCCGGTGTTTTCATGCTCACTCCCAACGGACGTGAAAAATCCCCCGATGATGAAGCAACGGATGCTGTCGATTATCTCTTCTTCGACGCTTACGAACGTGCCGACAAGCTGTATATGCTAAAGCACTTGAATGAAGAAACGGTGCTTATCGGCGATAACTTTTCCCCCCGCTTCGCCTGCGTGATGAATCACTTCGCAGGTTGATCTGCCCCTGGATATGCGTCGGGTTAAGGATGACCTGATGTGTTGCCTGCCCGATAGCACGGACGTGGTCGATAAAGTGTGATGATGAGATTATTATTGTGGCGGGCTAAAACGACGAAAGCCTGAATCATTTCTGATTCAGGCTTTCTGAATAGTGGCGGAATGGACGGGACTCGAACCCGCGACCCCCTGCGTGACAGGCAGGTATTCTAACCAACTGAACTACCACTCCGCGTTGTGTTCCGCTTGGGAACGAAGCGAATATTACGGATTGCCTCACGCCTCGTCAACGCTTTTTCTCACGTTTTTTAATCGTTTGCTGCAAAAATCACCCGAATGGTCATTTCCATACGGAAAACGTACAAACTATGCCCGCCAGAGGCAACTTCCGCCTTTTTTCTGCACCAGGTCAAGGCGCGACTCATGGGCCGCTAACTCTTCATCAGTGGCGAAAACAACGCGTAGTTTGCTGGACTGTCGCACAATACGCTGGATCCCCGTGTCATTCTGCTGCTGGCTGTCACCTTCCATTGAGAACGCCATCGTGGTCTGCCCACCGGTCATCATCAGATAAACGTCGGCCAGAATCTGGGCATCGAGCAATGCGCCGTGCAGGGTTCGCTTACTGTTGTCTATTTCATAGCGTGAGCATAACGCATCAAGGCTGTTGCGCTTGCCAGGAAACATTTTCCTCGCCAGCGCCAGGCTATCGGTAATTTTGCAGAATTCGTTTGTCTTCGGAATATCCCGCCTGAGCTTAGCGAATTCGTAATCCATAAAGCCGATATCAAACGATGCGTTATGGATGACCAGCTCCGCACCGCGGATGTAGTCGAGAAACTCATCGGCCACATCGGCAAACGTAGGTTTATCAAGCAGGAATTCGTCTGCGATTCCGTGTACACCAAACGCTTCCGGGTCCACCAGCCGATCCGGTTTCAGGTAAACGTGGAAGTTATTCCCGGTCAGGCGGCGGTTCACCACTTCAACCGCACCGATCTCAATGATCTTGTGGCCTTCGTAGTGGGCGCCAATCTGGTTCATACCGGTGGTTTCGGTATCGAGGACGATCTGTCGTGTAATTCCAGTGCTCATAACGGTCATTTATGTCAGACTTATCGTTTGATTTCGATTTGCTAAAACAGGAAGTCTACCAGAGATGCTTAAACAGGTAGAGATTTTCACCGATGGTTCTTGCCTGGGAAATCCAGGGCCAGGTGGTTATGGGGCGATTTTACGCTATCGCGGGCGCGAAAAAACCTTTAGCGAAGGCTACAACCTCACCACCAATAATCGCATGGAGCTGATGGCGGCAATCGTTGCGCTGGAAGCCCTGAAAGAACAGTGTGAAGTGATACTCAGCACGGACAGCCAGTATGTGCGCCAGGGCATTACGCAGTGGATCCACAACTGGAAGAAGCGCGGCTGGAAAACAGCAGATAAAAAACCAGTGAAGAACGTCGATCTGTGGAAACGTCTGGATACCGCGCTGGGGCCACATCAAATCAAATGGGAATGGGTTAAAGGCCATGCGGGCCATCCGGAAAACGAACGCTGTGATGAGCTTGCGCGCGCTGCTGCAATGCGTCCCACTCAGGATGATATTGGGTATCAGGCTGAGGCTTAAACGTCTGGTTTACGGTATTGCCGGGTTGCGCCAACGGCCTGGCGGATAGGCGTTTTGCTTTTATTTTGTTTCATCGGGTTGAGCGTAAGCGGAATGGTTCGCTTACGCGCAACCACCAGTTGCAAACAGCCCAGCGCAGGGATATGGGCGCTTAACATTTTCCCGCCCTTCTTGTTCCAGGGCAGGACATGAAAACGGCTGTAGTGCAGTACTTCAAAATTCAGCAATGAGAGCCAGTCCAACTGCCGCATGAGGGTAAACATCCGGCTGTTGTAGGGCGATGTTTTACGCAATACGGGCACCAGTTTACGCAATCCCATCAGACTTACCGGGTTAAAGCCGCTCAGAATCAACCAACCGTCATCAATAAGCACGCGATCGGCTTCATGCAGTAAGCGATGTGGATCGGAACACCACGGTAGCGTATGAGCCAACAAACAAACATCCACGGACTTATCGGCAAAGGGCAGATGTAAAGGATCGGCAGTCACCTGCATGGGAGCGCCTTGCAAAGAAACATTTACCTGATGAGAAACCGCGCACGCTTCAGAATTGATTTCTGCGCTTAAATTACCAATCTTAAGCAGATGAAATCCGTACATTTTTGCGAACCACGGGTTAAGCTGATGCTCCAGCGCCTGACGATAGTGTTCGCCCCAGGGCAAATCATCCCAACTAACGGGCGCTATGACAGTTTGAGGGATCCTTGCCGGTTTCATCACGACCTTCCGTTACGCATTGAGAGGTAATCTATGAATCTTAACAGTATTCCTGCATTTCAGGACAATTACATCTGGGTCCTGTCGAATAATGACAAACATTGTCTGATTGTGGACCCGGGTGAAGCAGCACCTGTTCTGAAAGCTATTGCAGAACATAACTGGGTTCCCGAGGCCATTCTGCTGACACATCATCATCAGGATCACGTGGGCGGCGTGAAAGAACTTCTGCAACATTTCCCACAAATCGCGGTATACGGACCGGCTGAAACGCAAGATAAGGGAACGACGCACATAGTCGAAGATGGCGATATTGCACTCGTTTTGGGGCATGAATTTACGGTAATTGCTACGCCGGGTCACACTTTAGGACATATCTGTTACTTTAGCCACCCTTACCTGTTTTGCGGCGACACGCTCTTCTCCGGTGGCTGCGGTCGGCTTTTTGAAGGCACAGCATCTCAAATGTATCAATCACTTAAAAAACTAAACGCACTTCCTGACGATACATTGATTTGTTGCGCACATGAGTACACATTAGCAAACATGAAGTTTGCCTTAAGCATTCTTCCGCACGATCCGTTCATAAATGAATATTATCGTAAAGTTAATGAGTTACGCGTAAAAAAACAAATGACACTGCCCGTAATTCTGAAAAATGAGCGACGAAATAATCTTTTTTTAAGAACGGAAGATATTGATTTAATTAATGAAATAAATAAAAAAACAATATTGCAACAACCTGAAGAGCGTTTTGCCTGGTTAAGGTCAAAGAAAGATACGTTCTGACAATTGCGGGTTGCCTTTTGAAAACTTCGCCGTTATGATCGGTCGTCTTTTAAGCAACTATTGACACACACATGAAGGCAAAAGCGATATTACTCGCCTCTGTCCTGCTTGTTGGGTGCCAGAATACTGGTAACGTCCAACAACACGCACAGAGCCTTTCTGCAGCTGGTCAAGGGGAAGCAGGAAAGTTTACAAGTCAGGCGCGATGGATGGACGACGGAACATCTATCGCTGCTGATCAAGATTTGTGGGCTTTCATTGGTGACGAGCTAAAGATGGGAATTCCGGAAAACAACCGGATTCGCGAACAGAAACAGAAGTATTTACGCAATAAGAGCTATCTCCACGATGTAACTTTACGGGCAGAGCCGTATATGTACTGGATAGCCGGGCAGGTTAAGAAACGTAACATGCCAATGGAACTGGTACTACTACCCATAGTGGAGAGCGCTTTTGATCCTCACGCAACGTCTGGCGCCAATGCCGCAGGTATTTGGCAGATCATTCCGAGCACGGGGCGCAATTATGGTTTAAAACAGACCCGCAGTTATGATGCACGTCGCGACGTTGTGGCTTCCACCACCGCCGCACTGGACATGATGCAGCGTCTGAACAAAATGTTTGATGGCGACTGGCTGCTGACCGTTGCTGCTTATAATAGCGGTGAAGGTCGTGTCATGAAGGCAATTAAAACGAACAAAGCCCGTGGTAAACCCACTGACTTCTGGTCGTTGCCATTGCCTCAGGAAACGAAGCTATATGTGCCAAAAATGCTGGCATTGAGCGATATACTCAAAAACAGCAAACGCTATGGCGTGCGTCTGCCAACAACAGACGAAAGCCGCGCGTTGGCACGTGTTCGCCTGAGTAGCCCGGTTGAAATGGCTCAGGTTGCCGATATGGCAGGTATTTCCGTCAGCAAGCTGAAAACCTTCAATGCAGGCGTGAAAGGCTCCACGTTGGGTGCCAGCGGTCCGCAATATGTGATGGTGCCAAAGAAGCATGCAGAGAAGCTGCGTGAGTCTCTGGCCTCAGGCGAAATTGCAGCCGTGCAGTCAACGTTGGTTGCGGATAACACGCCGCTGAACAGCCGCAGCTACAAAGTTCGCTCTGGCGATACGCTTTCTGGCGTCGCTTCACGTCTTGGCGTGAGCACCAATGACCTTAAGCAGTGGAATAATCTGCGCGGGTCATCGCTGAAAGTAGGCCAAAATCTGACGGTGGGCGCTGGTACCAGCGCACAGCGACTGGCGAACAACAGCGATAGCATCACCTATCGTGTGCGTAAAGGCGACTCGCTCTCGAGCATTGCCAAACGCCACGGGGTTAACATCAAGGATGTGATGCGCTGGAACAGCGATACGAACAATCTGCAGCCAGGCGATCAGCTAACGTTGTTTGTGAAAAACAACGGTATGCCGGACTCCTGATAGCATTGTAGAAATGAAGGCACTGGTTTCCCCCCAGTGCCTTTTTTATTTATCCCGCTTTATGTGCTTCAACCATTATCGTGTCGCTGGTAAACGAGCCATCTTCCTGTAACGCAAAATAGGCTTTCACTTCCGCAGAAGCACTTTGTTGGTATACACGGATAGCGTCGCTCAACGCTGCAGGCGTACGCATCCGCGCCACCCACGAACTGAACTCCAGCGGCAGACGATCGGTTAACAAGGTATCGGCAATCAGATTGGCGTCATTGATTAACGACAGCCATTCTCCGCTGGAATAGTTGCGTACGTGCGAGGTATCGCGTAACGCCTCCACAGTTTGCAACCAGATGTCACGTACAGGATGGCCTGGCGACATCACATCCATCACAATCAGCACGCCGCCGGGCTTCAGAACGCGGTTCACTTCTCGCAACGCACGCCCGACATCATGCCAGTGATGCGCGGAATAGCGGCTAATCACCACGTCAAATACGTTATCTTCAAACGGCAGGCTTTCAGCATAACCCTGCCGTGTGGCGATATTCTCCAGACCTCTGTCCTTTGCCGCTTCAGTGACCACGTCAAGCATCTGCGACGATAAATCATATGCCACTACCTGCTTTACGTATTGCGCGGCCACAAAGCTGGCGTGCCCCGCTCCGCATCCCATATCCAACACACGGGCCTGCGGAAATGCCAGCAACCTTTCCCCCAGACGTTGCAAGTCACGACCAGAGGCGTGCACCGCACTGGTTAAGTAGGCATTAGCCTGAGAGCCAAACTGTTTTTCGACGTTGTCATGATGAGAGCGTGTTGTCATTGTGTTGTCCTTCGGTTGTTGTGAAATATGAAGGGCAACCATCACAGGCCTGCCCTACGGCAGACCTGACACACCGTTATTGTTCAGGTTTGCCGGGACTGAATTCAACGAGTAGCGGGTTGTGGTCGGAGGCGCGGGTGACCAGCACAGAGGCCTCACTCACGTTCAGACCGCGATAGAACACAAAATCGAGAGGACGACCAAACGCGCGGCGGCGCTGATCGTCGGTAAAGCGCACCTGGCGCAGCGACATTTCACGCGCAAAGCGGTACAGCGCATTCATCCGTCGACGGCTCCAGGCATTAAAATCGCCGGCCATAATCACCGGACCGCTGTGATGAGCAATCTGATCGCCAATGGGAAGTAACTGCTTACTATAGACATCAACGCCAAGGCTAAAGTTAACCGCGTGGATATTCACCACCATTAACAACCGAGAGTCAGGCAACGGGTACACCGTCACCAGCGCCGATTTCGCCAGCCGTAAAATAGGCTCACGCTCGCGCAATGGGCAGCAGTAAACTGGATGGGCGGAGGAGAGTGTCATAACGCCAGAGGGGTGCTGAGGCAGCACAAAGGCGGGAACCTGGTCGGCAGCGAGATAGTTAGTGGTCGCAAACTGCACCAGTTCTGGCGTGGTTTGCGCTTCCTGCAATAACACCAGATGCGCATCTTTACCAAAATTCTTCAGCACCGACTGCCATTCTGCTCGCTGCTGTTTAAAAATATTCCATACCAGCACGCGAATGCGATCTTCACTGCTCAACGGTACGCCTGCGGGTAATGCCTGGCCAATATGCGCAAACGAGCCCGGCGGTAAAATCCGCTCGGCGGGTTGTCCGGCAACATAACGCATGGCATAGGTGTTTTTTCGCACTTTAGACTTTCAAACCTCTGTAACGTCAACCAGTCCGCAGCCGGACTGGTTCTTCTGTTATAGGGATTTTAGCACTCACTTTCAACGAACAATTGCAGTTTGTTTTGTAAGTAGGCGCTTACATCAATGATTTACCCTAGAGCAACGCGTGTGGACTTATCAAGACGGCCACTCAGCCCCATCAGCAGGAAAGCCACCAGAACAATAAGTGCGCCAATCCATGGTGTCTGCGCCAACCCATAATGCTCGACCGTTTGTCCGCCAATCACGGAACCCAGTGCAATACCAATGTTAAACGCTGCAATGTTCAGCCCTGACGCCACATCAACAGCATTGGGCGTAAATTGTTCCGCTTTCTGTACCACGTAGACCTGCAACCCCGGTACGTTACCGAAGGCAAAGATCCCCATCACCAGAATGGTAGCCAGCGCGGCGTACTGCGTGGAAGCCGTCAGTTGGAAGACCATCAGCAGAACAAACAGCGCGGCGAAAATGAATTTCAACGCAGGAACCGCACCATGCTTATCCGCCAGCTTACCGCCCCAGATATTGCCGATAGCGACTGATACGCCGTAACCCAGTAAGATCCAGCTTACCGCTACCGGGGAGAAGCCCGCCAGATCCTGCATCATCGGTGCCAGGAAGGTGAAAGCCGTGAACACACCACCGTAGCCCAATGCCGTAACGGCGTAAATCAGCAACAAACGAGGATGAGTCAGCACTTTCACCTGGTCGCGAATGCTGGCGGCCGCTCGACCTGGAATGTTAGCCGGGATCAGCAGTTGACTACTAATCAGCGCAATCACGCCTAACATTGATACTGCCAGGAAAGTCTCACGCCAGCCAAAGTGCTGGCCGATAAACGTACCCAGCGGCACGCCCGTGACCAACGCAACGGTTAAGCCACCGAACATAATAGCGATAGCGGAAGCCGCTTTTTCTTTTGGCACCAGACTTGTCGCGATAGTGGAACCAATCGAGAAGAATACGCCGTGAGCCAGCCCCGTCAGCAGACGGGCGACAATAAGTGTCATATACCCGGGTGCCTGCCATGCCAGTAAATTCCCCGCCGTAAACAGGACCATCAGCGCGACAAGCAGCTGTTTACGTGGCAGGCTTCCGGTCAGAGCGGTCAGCACTGGTGCGCCAATCGCCACACCCAGCGCATAGATTGAAACCAGCATCCCGGCTGAAGGTAACGAGATCGCCAGTTGTTGAGCGATGGTCGGCACCAGGCCAACAATCACAAACTCAGTCGTGCCAATAGCGAAGGCACTTATTGTTAGTGCAAATAAAGCGAGAGGCATAAATAACTCCGTAACATCAGTAATCAGATGACACGCAGTATGCCGGGATGCTTTAATAACAAAAATATCCAAAATCTCAATATAATTTTGCGTCAGGTGCAAAAATGAAAGCAACCTCTGAAGAACTTGCGATTTTTGTGGCCGTTGTGGAAAGCGGCAGCTTCAGCCGGGCGGCAGAACAACTCGGTCAGGCTAATTCCGCAGTCAGTCGGGCAGTAAAAAAGCTGGAGATGAAATTGGGTGTGAGTCTGCTTAATCGAACTACCCGACAGCTAAGCCTGACTGAAGAAGGAGAACGCTACTTCAGGCGTGTGCAGCAGATACTGCAAGAGATGGCAGCAGCAGAAACGGAAATCATGGAGTCGCGCAATACCCCGCGCGGCCTGCTGCGTATCGACGCGGCAACGCCGGTGATGCTGCATTTCCTGATGCCGCTAATCAAACCGTTCCGTGAGCGATATCCTGAGATGACGTTGTCTCTTGTCTCCTCAGAAACGTTCATCAATCTTATTGAACGAAAAGTGGATGTCGCAATACGAGCAGGTACGCTGACTGACTCAAGCCTGCGTGCGCGTCCGTTGTTTACCAGCTATCGTAAGATTATTGCCTCACCGGACTATATTGCCCGTTTTGGCAAGCCCGAGACCGTCGAACAGTTAAAGCAGCATCTGTGTCTGGGGTTTTCCGAACCCGTTTCACTCAATACCTGGCCGATTGCCCGTAGCGACGGACAGCTCCATGAGGTCGAATGTGGGATTTCTTCCAACAGCGGGGAAACGTTAAAGCAGCTTTGCCTGAGCGGCAACGGCATCGCATGTCTTTCAGATTATATGATTGATAAAGAGATCGCGCGGGGAGAACTGGTGGAGCTGCTGGCCGATAAACGTCTGCCAGTAGAAATGCCTTTCAGCGCCGTTTACTACAGCGATCGTGCGGTCAGTACACGCATTCGGGCATTTATAGACTTTTTAAGTGAGTATATAAGAACAGCTCCCGAAGGAGCTGTGAAAGAGGGTTAAAGGTACAGAGGGTCGGGCAATTAATCCCAATCAGGGGCCAGGCCTTCCGGGCTGACCAGACGATCGTTGCAGTCCAGTGCCGCGATCGCTTTTTTATCTTCAGTATCCAGATGCAGGTCCAGCGCCAGCAGGTTGCTTGCCAGGTTTTCACGCTTGGTAGATGAAGGGATCACGGAGTAACCTTCATCCATTGCCCATGCCAGAATAACCTGCGCCGGGGTCGCGTTATGTTTAGCGGCAATGCGTGCAATCACTTCATCTTTTAGCGCCTTACCGTAAGCCAGCGTCATGTAAGAGGTGATGTGGATACCGTGCGCTTTAGCCCAGTCAACCACCTTACGACTCTGCAGATACGGAGACAGCTCAATCTGGTTGGTCGCGATATTGTCTGCACCTACTGTAGCAATGGCTTTTTCCATCAGCGGAATAGTGAAGTTTGAGATACCAATTTCGCGAGTCAGCCCCTGCTCTTTCGCTTCAAGCAGCGCCTGCATAAACTCTTCAACGGATACCGCATCGCCCGGAGATGGCCAGTGGATCAGCGTCAGATCGACATAATCCGTACGCAGTTTCTTCAGACTTTCTTTCAGACTTGGGATCAGTTTGTCTTTGCTGAGATTTTCAATCCAGATCTTGGTGGTGATGTACAACTCGTTACGCGGTACGCCACTTTCGGCAATCGCCTGACCAACAGCCGCTTCATTTTCATAGATTTGCGCAGTGTCGACAGCACGGTAGCCCAGCTCAAGCGCCGTTTTGACAGAAGCGATAACCACGTCGTCTTTCAGGCGAAACGTACCTAAACCGAATGCAGGGATAGTCATAGAATTCCTCTTTTTAATCACTATGTTCGTTAACTGAGAGGATTATGACCATCAGTTCTTTGCCGAAAAAGAGTGAAAAATGCAGAGGATTTTTGCGGATTCAGCAATAATTAAATCGCTGGAAAAGAAAAAGCCCTGAGCGTTAGCTCAGGGCTCTTAATAAGTGGCGGAACGGACGGGACTCGAACCCGCGACCCCCTGCGTGACAGGCAGGTATTCTAACCAACTGAACTA
>NZ_JAHLRC010000004.1:0-106456 GCF_018919545.1 Citrobacter sp. S46_ASV_140 | reverse complement strand
GAATAAGCATTTGGCGGGTAGGAAAGCCGCACTTATTTCAGGTTTGCTGTGCGCAGTGATGCTGAGTGGTTCCGCACTGGCTGAACGAGTCGACTTTACGGCAAGCACCCATATTAATCGTGGTACCTGTACCCTGAGTACGGGGACTGAAGGGCTGGTATATGATTTTGGCGAGGTGACGCCTGTTGTGGCATTTGCCGGGACAAGGAATATTGAGCAGTCATTCAAACTGAATAACTGTGTCGCTGTAAACAACATGACCCTTTCTTTGAGTTCCACCAGTACTACTGATATTGCCGCTGGTGCCTATAAAGGTAAATGGGTTATCCCTGCCACCGGTGGTGCGACAGGTGTGGCGTTCAAGACCGAGGTGAAAGACGATTCAACGGGGACCTATTATCCGATGCAGGCAGATAACCAAACGGTGAATACTGGCACAGATAAATTTGCGCCACAACGGAGTGTTTATATTAAGTCCACTATCGTGCCGACCGTTGCAGCGTATAGCAACATGGTTTCAGGTTCTCTGAACTCCACCGCTGTTGTAAATATTACTTATCAGTAAGAAAGGGACGCTTACAATGAAAAAAATTATCTCTGCGGTTCTGTTTTGCGCACCGCTTTCTGCTCTGGCAGCAGATGCAACTGTTGATTTAACGTTCAAAGGAACGCTGACCCAGCCAACCTGTAGTGCTGCATTTACCGGTATGGCGGGGGGGACAGATATTGCTTTTGGTAACATCAACGCATCCGATATTGTGGGCAAAGCAGACAATACTGTTATTACAGCAGCTCCGGTAAAAGATGTGTCCATACAATTGACGGGTTGTGGTGGCGGTATTACCCGTGTTTCACTAGATTTTGTCGGTACAGCACTTTCAGGGTATGGTTTTAACGGTACCGCGGCGTCTTTCGTGGATCCGCTTAATGCTAATGCATTATCTGGCCTTGGTTTTGCCATTTTCAAAGATCAAACAACAACATCGAATCTTGAAGCCCTTAGCATGAAAGCTGGCATACCAGAATCTTTCGAGCTTGCCAACCTGACCAAGACAGGTGAAACCTATAAATTACCGCTGTATGCCAAAATGGTAGTGACTAAAAACGCACTGCTTAACACTTCTGCCGCTGTCAATACCAACAGTGCGGGTAAAGATCTTAGCGCATCTGCTTATGTAAATATTGCGTACGAGTAATACCGATAAAAGCGCGCGGTAGCGTGTATGCCGTGCGCTTTTTAATCTGATATGAATATTCTGGAGCGTTTACCGTGAGTGAGTTGATAATGAAAAGAAAGGGAATTATTTCATTAGCCTTTCTGATGACACCTTACTTTATGCCTGGGAATGCTGTCGCGGCGGACGGTATTATTGCTGACGGTAGTGGGTATGGCTTAAATTTTGGCGGTGAACTAATTCAAACAACCTGCGATGTCCGTTTCAATAGTGATGTATTGTTTTTATCACCCATCGGTGTAGGGGAATTTTCAGAACAACGGCTCTCTTCCCTGAGTAAAAATTTTTCGTTGATAGTTGAAAACTGTATATTGTCTCCGATAACCGCGTCGAACATTCGCATTAGCTTCGATGCGTTGGCGAGTAATGGTAAAGCCGCGCCCGGCATATTTACCAATCAGGCCGTCGACGGTTCTGGTCAACGTATTGATAACGGCGTGGGCTTTGCGGTATTTGACCAGCGGGATAATCAGAACGTGTTAGATAATACGGGTCAGAGTCGCCTTCTGACGTACCCGATTACCCCTCAGGCTCCGCTGGCGACACCGCGTGATTATTATGTCAGATATATGCAAGCGGGAACCGCAATCACCGCCGGGCAGGTGACAGCCACATTGCTAGTGAGTGCATTTTATGATTAAGTTGATTAGATCAAAACTACGTAGTTGTCACTATTCTTTACTGATACCCGCAGTCTGTTTATATATTGTTTCAGAAAATGCCTCTGCGGTAACAGCCTCTGCAACCCTAAATGGGGGAGTGCCAAATGTTAACTACACCATGCAGGTGGATAAGCTTTTTACCGGCACTGTCGGCTCGCTGGCCGAGCAGACAGAATTTAGTTCCCCTTCAGGTGCTATGAATTGGAGATTTCCGAACAAAATTAATACGTTGAATATTTTCGGCCCTCAGGTTTTTAAAGTTGATTTCACAAGTGCAGTAGACACGTCCAGTACCACAACGTTTGGCGGTATTAAATATTATAAGGTAAGTACAGACGTAGGGAGTAACATTCCTCTCTATGTCGCTATTAGACAAGGTATCTACGACAATACAGCAGACGCCATGAGTTACTATTTTGTACCCTATCTGGAACATAATAACTCGGTGACGGAGATACAGACCATGAGTAGTTACTCCGATTGCGTAAACACGTACAACAATACAGAAGATCCTTATACTTGTAGTCTTACTATTGATATCAATCAAAATGGTACAGTTTCCGGGCGTAATGGTACGATCTATTTTTATATGCCTAAAATACCGACCAATGATATAACGTTCACCGGTATAGAGATTGCCAGGGGCAAGATCCATTCAGCATATTCAACTGATAGCTGGTACGCTGCCCGCGATTATTCGAAAAGTGTTGTTGGTAGCCAAGGCTATGACTATTTTCACTTTTTTTTATCGGGTACTTTGAGGATGGATCAGTCCTGCCAAATTAGTAATGGTCCCGTCGTTCTGGAAGTGCCTCTGGGTAACATCGTCAGTTCGACGTTTACGACGAAAGGGGGAAAACCATCGGGGTATACGCCAAAACCCACAGTCCTGACATTTTCCTGTAAACGAGACATTGGCGATACCTACGGTGCGATGAAATGGTCAATTTCACCGACCTCAGCCAGCAGTGGTTCAGGGCTGGATGGCGTGCTGGTCGCGAAACCCAGCAATGGGAACACCATTGATGGGGTGGGGGTGAAAATCACCAGCGATTCTTCAGGAAATACGCCTGTTAAGCTAGGTGGTGATAATTTGCAAGGAGCAGAGGTCATTGGCAATAAGGCAATGGCGACGTTTTATGCCTACCCGACGATGACGACAGATACCAAGCCATCTGGTGGTGGCGATTTTAGCGCGACAGCTACCGTAACCTTTGAAGTTCCCTGAGTGAATTCTGACAATCCCAGCGTCTGCTGGGATTGTCGTTTATCAGGATGGTGCTGATTCAGTTAATCTTTCACTGACGCGCCCTGTTTGTGAAAAAGCTCACGGAATACCGGATAAATATCATCCTGGTCGCGGATATGCTGCATCGCAAAGTTTTCAAACGTTGATTGCAGATGTTCGTATTCACGCCACAAGGTCTGGTGCGCGCGGCGGGTGATTTCGATATAGCTATAATATCGCACCATCGGCAGCAGTTTTTTCGCCAGAATCTCATGACACAACGGGGAATCATCCGCCCAGTTATCACCGTCCGAGGCCTGTGCGGCATAGATGTTCCACTGGGCTGGGTCGTAACGGTCTTTTACCACTTCATCCATTAACTTCAGCGCGCTGGAGACAATGGTTCCCCCGGTTTCCTGAGAGTAGAAGAACTCGTGCTCATCCACCTCTTTCGCCTGGGTATGGTGGCGAATATAAACCACTTCCACGTTTTTGTAGGTCCGACTCAAGAACAGATACAGCAAGATATAAAAACGCTTGGCCATATCTTTGGTCGACTGATCCATTGAACCGGAGACGTCCATCAGACAGAACATCACTGCCTGGCTGGAAGGATCGGGCCGTTTTTCATAATTCTTGTAGCGTAAATCAAAGGTGTCGATAAACGGCACGCGTTCGATTTTTGCCCGTAGTTCGGCAATCTCTTTGCGTAACCGTTCCTCTTCCAGCAACTGCGCTGGTTCACTTTTCGCGATGGTTTCCAGATCCGCTTCGAGCGCATGCAGTTCGCGACGCTTACCAGCCGTCATCGCTGTGCGGCGCGCCAGTGAGTTTTGCAGGGAGCGCACCACGCTAATGTTGGCAGGCACGCCGTTAGAGGTGAAACCTGCCCGGTGCGTTTTGTACTCCGTTAACTGACGCTGCTGATTCTGCTTCAGGTTAGGAAGTGCTAAATCTTCGAACAACAGATCGAGATATTCATCTTTAGAGATCTGGAAGACGAACTCATCCTGACCCTCGCCATCCTGGCTGGCCTGGCCTTGTCCGCTTCCTGAACCACCGCCGCCGCCCTGCGGGCGTTCAATGCGGTCGTTCTGCACAAAATGGTCGTTACCCGGATGCACGCGATGGCGCAAGCCGCCACGCCCCTGATGGAACATCGGTTCGCTAATATCATCAGTCGGAATAGAGACAGATTCGCCGCTATCCACATCAGTCACCGAACGCTTGTTAATGGCCTCGGAGATCGACTGTTTAATTTGCGATTTATAACGGCGTAAGAAGCGCTGGCGGTTTACCGTGCTCTTGTTTTTGCCGTTAAGACGCCGGTCAATAAACCAGGTCATAAGCCCCCCGTACTGCATTTGCCAACTTTATGCTACATCAGTAACGCCGGATGCGCTGAGCATATCCGGCCTACGGATGTGTATTGTAGGCCCGGCAAGCGTACGCGCCTCCGGGCACTTTTTTTAAGACGATTTACGTACGCGCAAATACCATTCGCACAGTAAACGCACCTGTTTACGCGTGTAGCCTTTTTCCATCATCCGGTCGACAAAATCGTCGTGTTTTTTCTGCTCGTCAGTTGAGGTTTTTGCGTTGAACGAAATGACCGGCAGCAGCTCCTCGGTATTGGAGAACATTTTCTTCTCAATGACCGTGCGCAGTTTTTCGTAACTGGTCCAGTTTGGATTGCGACCGCTGTTATTCGCTCTGGCACGCAGAACAAAGTTGACGATCTCGTTACGGAAATCTTTGGGGTTACTGATACCCGCCGGTTTCTCAATTTTCTCCAGTTCTGAGTTCAACGACTCGCGGTCAAACAGCTGACCGGTATCCGGGTCGCGATACTCCTGATCCTGAATCCAGAAATCCGCATAAGTGACATAACGGTCGAAAATGTTTTGTCCATATTCGGAATAGGATTCGAGATAAGCCGTCTGGATCTCTTTGCCAATGAACTCAGCATATTTCGGGATCAGATAGCCTTTCAGGAACTCAAGATAACGTTCTGCCAGATCCTGCGGGAACTGTTCGCGCTCGATTTGCTGCTCCAGTACGTAGAACAGATGCACCGGGTTAGCTGCCACTTCGGCGTGGTCAAAGTTAAAGACGCGTGAGAGGATCTTAAACGCGAAACGCGTGGAAAGACCGTTCATTCCCTCATCGACCCCGGCGTAATCCCGATACTCTTGATAGGACTTCGCTTTTGGATCGGTATCTTTCAGGCTTTCCCCATCGTAAACGCGCATCTTCGAGTAAATGCTCGAGTTCTCAGGCTCTTTCAGGCGAGAAAGAATGGTAAAGCGAGAGAGCGTTTCCAGCGTGCCCGGTGCGCAAGGCGCATGGGTCAGCTCACTGTGGTTAAGCAGTTTTTCGTAAATTTTGATCTCTTCGGAGATCCGCAGGCAATAAGGCACTTTGACGATGTAAACACGGTCAAGGAACGCCTCATTGTTTTTATTATTACGGAACGTCACCCATTCGGACTCGTTCGAGTGGGCAAGAATAATTCCGTTAAACGGCAGGGCAGAGATACCTTCTGTCCCGTTGTAGTTTCCTTCCTGGGTTGCGGTCAGCAAAGGATGCAGCACTTTAATCGGTGCTTTAAACATCTCAACGAACTCCATTATCCCCTGGTTTGAGCGGCACAGTGCGCCCGAATAACCGTAGGCATCAGGATCGTTCTGGGCGTGGTGTTCGAGTTTACGAATATCCACTTTCCCGACCAGCGCAGAGATATCCTGGTTGTTTTCATCACCAGGCTCCGTTTTGGCGATAGCGATCTGCTCCAGAATAGACGGCCAGACTTTGACAACGCGGAATTTTGTAATGTCCCCGCCAAAATCATGCAGACGTTTTGCAGCCCAGGGCGACATGATCGTACCGAGATAACGACGCGGGATCCCATACTCTTTCTCCAGGATCTGCGCGTCTTCCTGTGGGTTAAACAGGCATAACGGATGATCGTTTACCGGGCTACGCTCGCCGTTGGCGCTCAGGACATAAATCGGTACTCGCTGCATCAGCGACTTCAGCCGCTCAGCAAGAGATGATTTCCCCCCTCCCACAGGCCCCAGCAGATACAGAATCTGCTTCTTCTCTTCCAGACCCTGAGCCGCATGCTTCAAATAAGAAACAATCTGCTCAATGGCCTCTTCCATGCCATAAAACTCTTCAAAAGCGGGGTATCGTGCAATCACCCGATTCGAAAAGAGTCGAGAAAGACGAGGTTCGTGGGCAGTGTCGACCATGACAGGCTCACCAATAGCCATTAATAGCCGCTCTGCCGCATTGGCATAAGCGCTGCGATCTTGCCGACAAGTGGTAAGAAACTCCTGCAGCGTGAACTCTTCGTCCTTGGCAGCTTCATAACGCTGGCGATAGTGATCGAATATATTCATGGTATGCCGTCCTTTCGTTTTTTTAGCACATGTTAAGAGCCGTTCATATGAATAGTAGAGGCCCCTGAAGAGGTAAACTGAACGACGTCGCTGCTGAAGAAATAAGCAACTCTCATGCCATTGTGGTGGTCAGGAGATCAACGTATTCGGTGATACACCTTCTAAAATTAAGCGTAGATGGCATTTGCAAAACTTGCCTGTGTGCGCAAATGAATTTCAATGGCATATCAATAACTCATCCGCAAAAAAAGCACATCTTTTGTAAATAAATGGGGCAGGATTCATGCAGTGTTCACTGTCCTGCAAGCAAAATGTCATCACTCGCTGAGAAATTAGGGGGTTACATTCTGGGGTGAATCCGTAAAATAGTTGGGCTGAAGCGTATTAACGGTTAAACTTTGACCGCTACACATTTAAATAAGGAATTATTGACTGTGACCAAACTCAAACTTCTGGCACTTAGCGTGCTTATTGCCACTTCCGCTAACGTCGCACAGGCAGAGAGCAACCTGACGCTGGGCGCAGGCGTTGGTGTGGTTGAGCACCCTTACAAAGATTACGACAGTGACGTTTACCCGGTCCCGGTTGTGAGTTATGAAAGCGATAACTTCTGGTTCCGTGGTCTGGGCGGTGGTTACTACCTGTGGAATGACGATATCGATAAGCTGTCGGTGATGGCCTATTGGTCGCCAATGTACTTCAAACCGGGTGACAGCGACGACAACCGTCTGCGTAGTCTGGATAAACGTAAGAGCACCATGATGGCTGGCCTTTCTTACATTCACAACACGCAATACGGTTTCCTGCGTACCAGCCTTGCAGGGGACACGCTGGATAACAGCAATGGTATTGTATGGGATCTGGCGTGGTTATACCGCTATACCAATGGCGGTCTGACGTTGACTCCGGGGATTGGTGTCGAGTGGAACAGTGAAAACCAGAATGAATACTATTATGGTGTTTCACGCCATGAATCTGCCCGTAGCGGCTTGCGTAGCTACGATCCTGAAAGCTCCTGGAACCCGTATCTGGAGCTCAGCGCAAACTATAACTTCCTGGGCAACTGGAGCGTATACGGTACTGCGCGTTATACCCGCCTGTCTGATGAAGTGACAGACAGCCCGATGGTGGATAAATCCTGGACGGGTCTGATTTCAACGGGTGTTACCTACAAGTTCTGATGCCACTGCGTGTCAAACACTAGCCCGCAGAGATGCGGGCTTTTTTGTGCATATCAGAGATGAATATTGATCCAAAACATGTGATTTGATTTTTTGTGCTGTTTTGGCATTACATCGGCCGAAACAAATAGTTAACGTATTTTTCCTGCCGCAATTACCAAAATTAAACCTGTTGTTTGATGAGACTGAAATCTATTCGTTTGTGAATGGAAGAGTATCTGTACAGTTTCACGAATCATTGTTCTGGGAGAGTGATTTCTGGTTATGCAATATATTGATAATATTCTATTTTATAATCACGGTATAACTTCATCGTGAAACTCTCGCCACTAAAAATAGCAAGATAACTATTTTATTATTTTTTATGTAACGATGAAAGTTAACTTTCATTTGAAAAAAAGAAACTCATTAAGTTAATTTTTATTTTACATCTTTTAGGTATTTATCTGAAAAAATTAAAATTGACATTAAATAAACGATTGCAGATATTACTCCAACTTAATAAGTAAAGACAGTAACGCTGCATGGCTCAGATATTAAATGTCATGTGGTTTTCTTGCGAATAAACCTGGTAGAGATAATGAAAAAGTTAATCATGATAGCAGTGATGGGTGGGATTCTGACGGGATGTTCCACCGAGGCTTCACGCATGAGTGCTTGCGAAAGCAAGGGCGTGAGCCGCGATGCCTGCTATATCGCTGAGCAAAACCGTCAGGCGACAATCAATGCCGTAGCTGAAAAACAAGCTATGGAGAACGCGCAAAACGTATATAACTCAAATGATACTAATTCCAGTCATCACCACAAACACAATAATTATTAAGGTGTAACTTATGAAGAAATTAATAATTATCGCTGCACTGGTCGCAACATCTGCTGCTGCACCAGCCTATGCCATCAGCGAGGCTTACCGTCAGCAGTTACAGCATGAACATAAAACGATGGTCAGCGATGCTAATGCTCCGGTGCACGCCAGTAAAATCACACCCGTGCATGTGAATAAACTGGGCGTAGACTTTAAACGTGGCGCTGATGGTATTGCTTATATTAATGGCAAAGCTGCGGCAAATGATGAGAACAATGCAGACGCTCAGTCTTATAGCGCGGGCTTGATTTCCGTCATTGTCTATAAAAACGGGAAAATTAACGCGATGAAAGAGGGGAAATATTTAGGTCGCTTAAAATAACCGCAGTGCAGTTAAGATTTTCTGTCATTCGGCCCGGGAGCATTGTTTGTTGCCGGGTTTTTTATTGCCGTTGCCATAGCGGTCAACTTCCAATCTTAGAGGGTGCAATTTGTGCACCCTAACAGGACACATGCCAGTTGTTTTGCTTTACTGTGGTGCATTAACACAGGAGGGTGCGATGACAGCGAAACAGGTGATGTTTACAAAGCAGGTATCGCTGCCTGCTATTGGGCAGGGAACATGGTACATGGGCGAGGATCCTGGCCGACGTCGGGAAGAGGTTTCAGCGCTGCGGGCTGGTCTGGATCTCGGTCTGCGGCTGATCGATACCGCCGAAATGTATGCAGATGGTGCAGCGGAAGAGGTAGTGGGTGAAGCATTAACCGGGCGTCGTGATAGCGCTTTTTTAGTCTCGAAAGTATACCCCTGGAATGCCGGTGGTCAGAAAGCCATTGCCGCCTGTGAAGCGAGCCTGCGTCGACTAAAAACCGATTATCTGGATCTCTATTTGCTCCACTGGACGGGCAGTTTTTCATTTGCTGAGACCGTTGATGCCATGGAAGCACTCATTGCGCAGGGGAAAATCCGCCGCTGGGGCGTCTCTAATCTCGATTACGATGACATGCAGGCGTTATGGCAAGTCACAGGTGGGCGGGAATGTGCCACTAACCAGGTGCTTTATCATTTAGCATCGCGCGGTATTGAATATGATTTACTGCCGTGGTGCCAGCAGCAGCAGATGCCGGTCATGGCTTACAGTCCGTTGGCTCAGGCGGGGCGATTGCGCGGTGACTTGCTTTCTCACTCTGTGGTGAACGACATCGCGCACGCGCACAATGTTAGTGCTGCGCAGATTTTGCTGGCATGGGTGATCCGTCTGCCGGGCGTGATGGCGATTCCAAAAGCGGCAAGCGTAGCGCATGTCGAACAAAATGCCGCCGCGCTGGAGATAACGCTCTCTGTTGATGAGCTGAAGCAGTTAGATAAGGCATATCCAGCGCCAAAGGGTAAAACGGCGCTGGATATGGCCTGATTTGCCGAATGGCGATGCTCACGCTTCTTATCCGGCCTACGCAATGTTTGGTAGGCCGGATAAGGCGCAAGCTCCGTCAGGCTACAGACACAATTTTAGCGTTTAGCAACGCGGATAGTTTGTGCCAGGCGTGATGGTTTTTCTTCGCGGGTTTTCTGCGGCGCGGTCGCGTAAGCCGTCTCTACGCAAACAAACGTTTTATAGCCATCATCCGGCATGTCGCCCATGCTAACGGACAGCGCCGGACCCGGGTTCCAGCCCACGACATTCAGATGGTGGTGATGGACGACGTCGATATTGCGGTTGAGCGCATCATCATGGATAACGCTGCACGCTTGCGGATTCAGATAGACACGATCGGTGCGGTCCGGGAAGGTCTGGATACCATCAGCCAGCACATCTTCTTTAGCATCATTCACTTTGTCGATCAGGCGATCGCCAAGTCCACTGACTTTTACTGCCGCAATGTCACCGACGTTGAAATAGGTATGCAGCGCAGAGGTGGTTTCAAATTCACCGTGGGCTTCCAGTTCCATTTCACAGGTGGCACCTACTTTGAAACGGGCCAGCAGGCAGAACTCGTGCGGCCATAGCTGACGCGTTTCAGCGTTGCTTTGCAATTCAAACGTCAGCACCACGCCATTGTCGTCTTCATTGTGCGCTTTCAGCGTCCATGGCAGGTTGCGGGCAAAACCATGAGAAGGCAGGCCCTGCTGAGCAGCCGGACCAAACCACGGCCAGCAAATTGGTACGCCGCCACGCAGCGCTACGCCGGCTTTAAACGGGGTATTGTTACTTAGCCACAGGACTTCCTCTTCGCCGTTGGGTTTCCAGGAAAGAAGATGTGCGCCCTGCAGTGCGAAAGATGCTTTAACCTGTGGATGATCGACCACAAGAATCTCAAGTTCATCAAGCTGGCGGCGGGAGAGGACCGGGGTAATTTGTTCGATTACCGGAAGTGCAAAAATTTTATTAATCATTATGCAATCCTTTTTTTACCCTAAATAATTCGAGTTGCAGGACGGCGGCAAGTGAACGATCCCGATGAGCTTACAGAAGTAAGTGATTCGGGTGAGAGAGCATTGCCAACACACCGGTAACTTGAAGTATGACGGGTATCTTCAGGCAAAAAAAAGAGCGACCTGAGTCGCTCTTACAGATTACTGTTTCATCTCAACTTATTTGGAGATGTGAGCAATCAGGTCCAGAACTTTGTTGGAGTAGCCGGTTTCGTTGTCGTACCAGGATACCAGTTTCACGAAGTTGTCGTTCAGTGCGATACCAGCTTTAGCATCGAACACGGAAGTGCAAACTTCACCGTTGAAATCGGTAGATACTACGTCGTCTTCGGTGTAACCCAGAACGCCTTTCATCGGGCCTTCGGAAGCAGCTTTGATTGCTTTCTTAATTTCTTCGTAAGAAGCAGCTTTTTCCAGACGAACGGTCAGGTCAACAACAGATACGTTCGGGGTAGGAACGCGGAACGCCATACCAGTCAGTTTGCCGTTCAGTTCTGGCAGTACTTTACCTACAGCTTTAGCAGCACCGGTAGAGGACGGGATGATGTTCTGGGATGCGCCGCGGCCGCCGCGCCAGTCTTTGTGAGACGGGCCATCAACGGTTTTCTGAGTAGCGGTGGTCGCGTGAACAGTAGTCATCAGACCTTCGATGATGCCGAAGTTGTCGTTGATAACTTTAGCCAGCGGAGCCAGGCAGTTAGTGGTGCAGGAAGCGTTAGAAACGATGTCCTGACCTTCGTATTTGTCAAAGTTAGCGCCTTTAACAAACATCGGAGTGTTATCTTTGGACGGACCAGTCAGAACCACTTTTTTCGCGCCAGCAGTGATGTGCTTACGAGCGGTTTCATCTGTCAGGAACAGGCCAGTAGCTTCAGCTACTACGTCAACACCAACTTCGTCCCATTTCAGGTTAGCCGGATCACGTTCAGCGGTAACACGGATTTTTTTACCGTTCACGATCAGATGACCGTCTTTCACTTCAACGGTACCGTTGAAACGGCCGTGAGTGGAGTCATATTTCAGCATGTAAGCCATGTAGTCAGCGTCTAACAGGTCGTTGATTGCAACGATCTCGATGTCAGAGCGTGCTTGAGCAGCACGGAAAACAATGCGACCGATACGGCCAAAACCGTTGATACCTACTTTGATAGTCATATATTCCACCAGCTATTTGTTAGTGAATAAAAGGTTGCCTGTAAAATTACAAAAACCTTACGCAGCGTCAAGCGGAATCGTGTCAATCATTGCGACAAATCAATCTGCTGCTTAAGCTTTGCGCAACTGACTCGCCTCACTCTTCCTTTGGGCTTGAAACCACATGGGGTCGGCGGCCCGAATTTTAAAGGGCAATCAAGATAAAAACGTGATTGTGATCACGAATTGCAGGCTGCCATTTCGCACGGATCAAGTTTAGAACAAAAGTTCGCACTCTGGTGTTAATGTTTTGTTAGAATCTGTCTCGCGATGTGAGTTTAGATAAAGCGAGATGTGAGCAAATGGCTAATCAACCTTCTCCAGAAGAACTAAAAAAAAATTTAACCGAAATGCAGTTCTACGTGACGCAGAATCACGGGACAGAACCACCATTTACCGGGCGTTTGCTGCACAACAAGCGTGACGGCATCTACCACTGTTTGGTCTGCGACAAACCGCTATTTCGTTCCGAGACAAAATATGACTCTGGCTGCGGCTGGCCCAGCTTTTACGAGCCTGTCAGCGCAGAGGCTATCCGTTACATTAAAGATACTTCACACGGTATGCAGCGCATTGAAATCCGCTGTGGTAACTGTGATGCGCACCTGGGGCATGTCTTCCCGGATGGTCCGCAACCTACCGGTGAACGTTACTGCGTTAACTCAGCCTCTTTGAACTTCACCGATGGTGAAAACGGTGAGCAGACCAAAGGCTGAAGAAACGATTCAGCAAATTATTCTACGGAGAGTGGATTTAACATGAATCTTGATGAGATGATCAACAGCATGACGCCGGAAGTTTATCAGCGCTTATCAACTGCCGTTGAACTCGGAAAATGGCCGGATGGCGTGGCGCTAACGGCAGAACAAAAAGAGAACTGCTTACAGCTGGTGATGCTGTGGCAGGCGCGAAACAATATTGACGCGCAGCATATGACGATTGATACCAACGGTGAGATGGTGATGAAGAGTAAGCAGCAGTTGAAAGTGGAGTTTGGTATTACGCCCGAACCCATTGCGACGTTTAAATCCTGATTACTCAGGCCCGGCAAACATCTATGTCGGGCCCGCAGTTGAAGTTATTTCTTGTTCATCATCGCCTTCAGATCGGCGAACGGATTATATTTCGCTTCGCCCACCGCTTTCTGCGCATCTTCGCCTGCAACCACCGTTGAACCATACTGGTCCGCTTCCGTATATTTGGAATGTTCGTGATCGTGGCAGTACAGGCACAACATTTCCCAGTTGCTACCATCTTCCGGGTTATTGGAGTGATCGTGATCGATATGGTGTACCGTCAATTCGCGCAAATTTGAGTACACGAACTCACGGGAACAACGTCCGCAGACCCAGGGGAAGAGTTTAAGCGCCTTTTCCCGGTAACCGACTTCCAGACGGGCGTAATTTTTAGGGATAAAAGCCATAAAGCTCATGCCTCCAGTAGAAAATGAAAAGCTGCGCCAAAAGCTGGCGCAGCAGAATGCGATAATCATAACCTATTGTGTCAGGCGTTGGGATCAGTGTTTGATGCCTAACGAATCGGCTAACTGCTTCGCCAACTGGTTTTGGTCATCCGCACCGTATTCCCAGAACATGGCGCCTCCCAGCCCCTTGCTCTTGATGTAGTCAGCCTTGATCGCTACCGAGCGCGGGTTTTCATAAGAGAGGGCAAAGAGCGCTTTTCCCTCCACAGACTGCACTGACAGCCACGGCACTTTTGCTTCATCATCCCAATGCTGGCTAAAGCGCTTTTGCGGATCGTTGATCAATTTCGCCACAATGTCGTTGTACTTCACATAGGTATCTTTGCTCAGATCGACGCCCAGTGATTTGAACAATTCAATTTGCGCGGGCCCGAAATAGGGCTGGGTAACAGGGTTTTTCTGTGCGTCAGGTTTGCTCCAGTCAATGCCTGGCTCAACAGCGCGTTTCGGTACGCGACCATAAAAACCAATGCCCAGGTTCATCTGACTCGCTTTTAGACCGGCAGCAAGATAGTTGTTGACCACAAAATCAGCGCTGTACTTATCCGCCGCGGCGACTGTCGGCCATTGTGTCGAATCGTACAGGTTCGAGTTGAAATACTGCGTACCGTAAGCCATGTCATAGGTCATCAGGTTTATGTAGTCGAGCGATGGCGCAATGGCTTTCACATCCACCCAGCTTTTCGGGCTTTCCGCATTTGCGCCCACGGCGATAGTCAGTAGTTTTTTATGCCCCAATGCGGCGCGGAGCTCTTTTAACAGTGCGGTAAAGTTAGCTCGGTCGGCCGGTTGACTTTCGACCAGTCCCCAGGCGCCGTTGACCGGGTATTCCCAGTCGAGGTCGATGCCATCAAGGCCATATTTCGCAATTATCTCCTGAGCAGACTGAATAAACACCGCGCGCGATTCTTTCGTTGCCGCCGCGCCTGAGAATCCACGTGCCCCCCAACCACCGACGGAAAGCAATACTTTCAGGTTCGGATTCTGTTTACGCAGCTGTGGAATTTTCAGTAAATCATCCTGCACTTTCGGTGAAAGCCAAATCTGATGCAGCTTACTGGTGTCTTTTAAGGCGTCATTGGTCTCGTCTTTTTCGTTGTTGTAGACAAGGCCAAACGAATAGTTGAGATGGGTTATCTGACGAACATCCAGTTTATTGATGTCACCACCAGGACCGGCAGTGACGTCGCCGCCACCATTGAAGTAGCCAACTGACATCAGTGAACTGGCGGAAACAACGCTGGCGCAAAGCAGGGGTAATGCTGCCAACAAAGGCAATAGTTTCATCGGTGTTCCTCTTTGACATTTAAACAAGCAAACACGCCACGGAAATGGCGTGGCGAAAAAAACAGCACCTGCAGGTTAACAGTTTCATAACAGGAAAAATGCGAAGGTGTTCACGTCATTTTAACCAAGCGGCTGCTGTGTCTTTGGCTTTCAATTCATTTTGGCACTTATTTGTGATCTAAGTTGTGAAATGCAGATCATAATCTGTGTTTTAAAGATTTTGTGTTGACCTCAAAAATTATATGGATAAGTATGATGCCAGGTGATGCAAAACTAAACACAAAGGAAAATTCAATGAAAGCACTGGCAAGATTTGGCAAGAGCTTTGGCGGCTACAAGATGATTGATGTCCCGGAACCGATATGCGGCCCGGATGACGTAGTGATTGAAATCAAGGCGGCAGCTATCTGCGGCGCGGACATGAAACACTACAATGTCGACAGTGGGTCCGACCAGTTCAATTCGATTCGTGGTCACGAATTTGCCGGCCAAATTGTGCAGGTTGGCGATAAGGTTAAGGACTGGAAAGTCGGTCAGCGAGTGGTTTCTGACAACAGCGGGCACGTCTGCGGCGTTTGTCCGTCTTGCGAACAAGGTGATTTTCTTTGTTGTACAGAAAAGGTGAATTTAGGTCTGGATAACAATACCTGGGGAGGGGGGTTTTCGAAATACTGTCTGGTCCCTGGGGAGATCCTCAAAATTCACCGTCATGCGCTGTGGGAAATCCCAACAGGCGTTGATTATGAAGAGGCGGCTGTACTCGATCCCATCTGCAATGCCTACAAATCTATCGCCCAGCAATCCAAATTTCTTCCGGGTCAGGATGTGGTGGTTTTTGGTACCGGCCCGCTGGGACTTTTTTCGGTACAAATGGCGCGCATTATGGGGGCCGTTAATATCGTGATGGTCGGGCTGGAAGACGATGTCGCGGTACGTTTCCCGATAGCCAAAGAAATGGGGGCCACGGCTGTCGTCAACGGTTCAACCGAAGATGTGGTCGCACGTTGTCAGGAGATCTGCGGGAAAGACAATCTGGGACTGGTCATCGAATGTTCTGGTGCCAATATTGCCCTGAAACAATCTATCGAAATGCTGCGTCCTAACGGTGAAGTCGTCCGCGTGGGGATGGGCTTCAAACCTCTCGATTTTTCTATTAACGACATCACTGCGTGGAATAAAAGCATCATTGGTCATATGGCCTACGATTCCACTTCCTGGCGCAATGCTATTCGCCTGCTCGCTAGCGGTGCGATAAAAGTCAAACCGATGATCACTCACCGTATCGGCTTATCGCAATGGCGAGAAGGTTTTGACGCGATGGTCGATAAGACCGCGATTAAGGTCATCATGACCTACGACTTTGATGAATAACCCCATTTATTAAAGGAAGGTTCCCGGATGGAACAGATAGCAAAACCACACTGCGGCGCGAGGTTGGACAGGCTGCCTGACTGTCGCTGGCATACGTCTATGTTTGCCATGGTTGCCTTCGGATTACTGGTTTGCTGGAGTAATGCCGTCGGCGGATTAATTCTCGCGCAATTAAAAGAACTTGGCTGGACTGATAATTCCACCACCGCCACATTCTCTGCCATTACGACGGCTGGAATGTTTCTCGGTGCGCTCGGGGGGGGAATTATTGGCGATAAGATCGGGCGTAAAAATGCATTTATTCTGTATGAAGCGATTCATATTTTTTCTATGATCGTTGGTGCGTTTTCACCCAATATGACCTTCCTGATCGCCTGTCGTTTTGTGATGGGAGTTGGATTAGGCGCGCTGCTGGTCACCTTATTTGCCGGGTTTACCGAATATATGCCTGGCAGAAATCGTGGTACCTGGTCGAGTCGGGTCTCGTTTATCGGCAACTGGTCTTATCCGCTCTGTTCACTGATCGCGATGGGGCTGACGCCACTTATCAGCGTGGAATGGAACTGGCGCGTACAGCTGTTGATTCCTGCGGTGCTGTCGCTCATAGCAACCGTTATTGCCTGGCGCAGTTTCCCTGAGTCGCCTCGCTGGCTGGAGTCTCGCGGGCGCTACCAGGAAGCCGAAAAGGTGATGCGGGCAATTGAAGAAGGTGTTATTCGACAGACCGGTAAGCCTCTTCCGCCAGTCGTGATAAAGGATGATGGCAAACAACCTCGTTCTGTACCGTACTCCGCCTTATTAACAGGTGTATTGCTGAAGCGGGTTATTTTGGGTTCTTTTGTTCTGATTGCCATGAACGTCGTTCAGTACACCTTAATTAACTGGCTACCGACAATATTTATGACCCAGGGTATTAATCTGAAAGACTCCATTGTCTTAAATACCATGAGCATGTTCGGTGCGCCATTTGGGATTTTTATCGCCATGCTGGTAATGGATAAAATTCCGAGAAAAACAATGGGGGTGGGGTTATTAGTGTTAATTGCTGTGCTGGGTTATATCTATTCGCTGCAAACCAGTATGCTGCTAATTACATTAATCGGTTTTTTCCTGATTACTTTTGTTTATATGTATGTTTGTTATGCCTCCGCTGTGTACGTTCCGGAAATATGGCCGACCGAAGCGAAACTTCGCGGTTCGGGACTGGCCAACGCTGTCGGGCGTGTCAGTGGTATCGCCGCACCTTATGCAGTCGCAGTATTACTTAATGGTTACGGCGTGACAGGGGTGTTTGTACTGCTAGGTGCGGTCTCCATTATTGTCGCCATTGCCATTGCTACCATCGGAATTGAAACCAAAGGCGTCTCTGTCGAAAGTCTCGGGATTGATGCAGTTACCAGCAAATAATATTGACGGGAAATAAAATGAAAAACTCGAAAGCGATATTAAAAACGCCGGGCACGATGAAAATCATCGCCGCCGATATTCCGGTGCCCAATGAGCATGAAGTGCTGATCAAAGTTGAATACGTTGGTATTTGCGGTTCAGATGTTCACGGTTTTGAATCAGGTCCTTTTATTCCGCCGAAAGATCCTAATCAGGAAATTGGTTTGGGGCATGAATGCGCCGGTACGGTGGTGGCGGTAGGGAACCGTGTAACCAAATTTAAACCGGGTGATCGGGTGAATATTGAACCCGGTGTACCGTGCGGTCACTGCCGCTACTGCCTGGAAGGGAAATACAATATCTGCCCGGACGTCGATTTTATGGCTACGCAGCCCAACTACCGCGGCGCGCTAACCCACTATCTGTGTCATCCGGAGAGTTTCACTTACAAATTGCCCGATAACATGGACACCCTGGAAGGTGCGCTGGTGGAGCCAGCGGCGGTGGGTATGCATGCTGCAATGCTGGCAGACGTTAAACCGGGTAAGAAAATCGTCATTCTTGGGGCGGGGTGTATTGGTTTAATGACTTTGCAGGCGTGTAAATGTTTGGGCGCAACCGAGATCGCGGTGGTTGATGTGCTGGAAAAACGTCTGGCGATGGCTGAACAACTCGGGGCGACAACCGTTATAAACGGTGCAAAAGAGGACACCATTGTCCGCTGCCAGCAGTTCTCTGGCGATATGGGCGCGGACATTGTTTTCGAAACTGCCGGTTCAGCCATAACCGTTAAGCAGGCGCCGTATCTGGTGATGCGCGGCGGGAAAATCATGATCGTTGGTACAGTACCTGGTGATTCCGCAATTAATTTCCTCAAAATTAACCGTGAAGTGTCTATTCAGACCGTTTTCCGTTACGCCAACCGCTATCCGGTTACTATTGAAGCCATATCCTCCGGTCGGTTCGATGTGAAATCGATGGTGACGCATATTTACGATTATGCAGATGTTCAGCGCGCGTTTGATGAATCCGTTAATAACAAAAGCGAAATTATTAAAGGCGTAATTAAAGTAAATCATTAATTTATCGGAAAGGGAGAAATAACTATGCTGGCAGATATTAAATATTGGGAAAATGATGCCCAAAATAAACATTATGCGATTGCTCACTTTAACGTGTGGAATGCGGAAATGCTAATGGGGGTGATTGATGCGGCGGAAGAATCGAAATCGCCGGTGATTATCTCTTTCGGTACTGGTTTTGTGGGTAATACCTCGTTCGAAGATTTTTCGCACATGATGGTTTCAATGGCTAAAAAGGCCTCGGTTCCAGTTATTACCCACTGGGATCACGGACGTAGCATGGAGATTATCCATAACGCCTGGACTCATGGTATGAATTCGCTGATGCGTGATGCCTCTGCCTTTGATTTCGAAGAGAATATTCGTCTGACAAAAGAGGCCGTGGATTTTTTCCATCCGCTGGGTGTGCCGGTCGAAGCTGAGCTGGGCCATGTGGGCAATGAAACGGTGTACGAAGAAGCGCTCGCGGGTTATCACTATACCGATCCGAACCAGGCGGCGGAATTTGTCGAGCGTACCGGCTGCGATTCTCTGGCGGTGGCGATTGGTAACCAGCACGGCGTCTATACCTCAGAGCCGAAACTGAATTTCGACGTGGTTAAACGCGTGCGGGAAGCCGTATCCGTGCCACTGGTGTTGCATGGTGCGTCGGGTATCAGCGATGCGGATATCAAAAAAGCCATTTCATTAGGTATCTCTAAAATCAACATTCATACCGAACTGTGCCAGGCTGCCATGGTGGCAGTGCAGGAGAACCAGAATCAGCCCTTCCTGCACGTTGAACGTGAAGTTCGCAAAGCGGTAAAAGAGCGCGCGCTGGAGAAAATTAAATTGTTTGGTTCTGACGGTAAAGCGGAATGACAACATGGATAATATCGAGGTTATTTGTATAGGGGCAGCTATTGTTGATATTCCCTTACAGCCGGTGAGTAAAAATATTTTTGATGTTGATTCTTATCCGTTAGAAAGAATAGCGATGACAACCGGCGGCGACGCAATTAATGAAGCGACTATTATTTCTCGTCTCGGCCATCGTACAGCGTTAATGAGCCGGGTAGGTGCTGATGCAGCAGGTCATTTTATTCTCGACCACTGTCGTCGGGAGAATATAGATATTCAGAGCCTGAAGCAGGATGCCGCAATTGATACATCTATTAACGTGGGATTAGTCACCGCCGATGGCGAGCGTACTTTCGTGACTAACCGTAACGGCAGCCTGTGGAAGCTGAATATCAGCGATGTTGATTTTGACCGCTTCTCTCAAGCAAAGCTGCTGTCGCTGGCGAGTATTTTTAATAGCCCGTTACTGGATAGCGATGCACTGACGGCAATTTTCGCTCAGGCGAAAGCGCATCGGTTAATTATCTGTGCGGATATGATCAAACCGCGGCTTAATGAAACACTGAAAGATATTCGACAGGCATTGAGCTACGTGGATTATCTGTTTCCTAATTTTGAGGAGGCCAAACTGCTCACCGGGAAAGAGACGCTGGATGACATTGCCGACAGTTTCCTGAACTGCGGCGTGAAAACAGTCGTGATTAAGACCGGCAAGAGAGGCTGCTTTATCAAACGTGTCGATATGAAAATCGAGGTTCCAGCCGTTTCGGGAATTACCGCCATCGACACTATCGGCGCGGGAGACAATTTTGCCTCGGGATTTATTTCCGCGCTGCTTGAAGGCAAAACACTGCGTGAGTGCGCGCTGTTTGCTAATGCAACGGCGGCCATATCGGTTTTGAGCGTAGGGGCCACGACGGGTGTGAAGAACAGAAAGCTGGTTGAACAACTTCTCGATGAATATGAAGGATAATAGCGGCAGATGAAAATGATTCCTTTAGGCAGTACGGATATTACGCTTTCCCGCATGGGATTAGGCACATGGGCGATTGGCGGCGGTCCGGCGTGGAACGGCGATCTCGATCTGCAGGTCTGTATTGATACCATTGTTGAGGCGCATCGCTGCGGTATTAATTTGATTGATACCGCGCCAGGTTACAACTTCGGCAATAGTGAAGTGATTGTCGGGCAGGCGCTGAAAAAACTGCCGCGTAACGATATCGTTGTTGAAACCAAATGCGGCATCGTCTGGGAGCGAACAGGAAGTTTGTTTAACAAAGTGGGCGACCGGCAGTTGTATAAAAATCTCACACCCGAGTCGATTCGCGAAGAGGTGGATGCCAGTTTGCAAAGACTGGGTATTGAGAGCATTGATATCTACATGACCCACTGGCAGTCGGTCGAACCCTGTTTTACGCCGATTGCGGAAACCGTCGATACACTAAACGCACTCAAGAAAGAGGGGAAAATTCGTTCTATCGGTGCGGCTAACGTCGATGCGGAACATATCAGGGAGTATCTCAAACACGGTGAGCTGGATATCATCCAGGCCAAGTACAGCATCCTTGACCGGGCACTGGAAGCTGAACTGCTGCCGTTATGTCAGCAGCATGGCATCGTCGTGCAGGTATATTCACCGCTTGAGCAGGGTCTACTGACCGGAACTATTGATCGCGATTATGTCCCTGGCGGGGCGCGGGCCAACAAAGTCTGGTTCCAACGAGACAATATGCTACGGGTGATTGACATGCTTGAGCAATGGCGGCCGTTGTGCGAAAAATACCGCTGCACAATCCCCGCGCTGGCACTGGCGTGGATTTTAAAGCAAAGCGATTTAATCACCTTGCTGAGCGGCGCAACCGCACCTGAACAGGTCCGTGATAATGTTCAGGCGTTAACGATTCCCCTGACCGATGATGATTCTTTATTGATGAGGCGAATGGCTGAGGCGTTGGATACAAAATAAGCCAAATGGGGTTCACCTCTGTTTCTGTGTAAAATAGCACTAAAATCTGTGATTCAGACATGTTATTTTGAAAATAAACATGGCCTGTGAGATACTTGGGTCTTATTATTACTTTGCAGCAAACAGAGGTGTCATCGTGGCGGCAAAAGACAGGATTCAGGCCATTAAGCAAATGGTGGTGAATGATAAGAAAGTAGCGGTATCTAATTTAAGTTCGATCTTTCAGGTGACTGAAGAAACGATTCGCCGCGATCTGGAAAAACTGGAAGATGAAGGTTTTTTGACCCGAACATATGGCGGTGCTGTACTCAATACAACCGCGTTGTCCGACAATATCCATTTTTATAAGCGTGCAAAATCTTTTTTTGAAGAAAAGCAGATCATTGCCCGTAATGCATTACCGTTCATTAAAAATAAGACCACCATGGCTGCCGACGCCAGCAGTACCGCGATGGAATTATTGAAACTGTTGAAGGAAAGAAACGATCTGACGCTACTGACCAACTCGGCTGAAGCTTTTCATGAACTTGCACAGTCAGAAATTAACGTTGTTTCTACTGGCGGTGAATTAAATAAGAATACGCTGTCGCTTCAGGGAAGGATCACCAAGGAGATTATCAGCCGCTATCATGTTGATATCCTGGTAATGAGCTGCAAAGGTCTGGATATGCAGAGCGGAGCGCTTGACTCTAACGAAGCGGAAGCGGAAATCAAAAAGACGATGATCCGCCAGGCGACCGAGGTGGCTCTGTTGGTTGATCATTCGAAGTTCGATCGTAAAGCGTTCGTCCAGCTCGTGGACTTTAGCCATATTAATTACCTAATAACCAATAAGGCACCGGGTGCAGAGTGGATTGCATTTTGCAAAGAAAATAATATTCAACTCGTATATTAATTTTAACGTGGGTCGTATCGATATTATTTTAGTTTGCACCTGGAAAATGCCAGAAGAATCTAATGATGATGGATGGCGCGGTGAGATTTTTTCTGCCGCGATCGCCATACTTTCTATTTAGCTTAATTTGAGGCATCCAGATGGAACAATGTGACCCTATCGGTGCAAGATTAGATCGCTTACCTTTATCTCGATTTCATTTTCGTATTTTCGGCATTATCAGTTTTAGTTTATTAGTCACCGGTTTTCTCAGCTATTCCGGGAATGTGGTGTTGGCAAAATTAGTCAGTACCGGTTGGTCAAATAATTACCTCAACGCCGCGTTTACCTCGGCTCTGATGTTTGGCTATTTTATTGGCTCACTAACCGGTGGCTTTATTGGTGATTATCTTGGTCGACGCAAAGCGTTCCGCTTCAATTTGCTGATCGTCGGGGTCTCTGCCTGTGCGGCAACGTTTGTGCCTAACATGTATTGGCTTATCTTTTTCCGCTTCCTAATGGGGAGCGGAATGGGAGCGCTGATTATGGTGGGCTATGCCTCATTTACTGAATTTATTCCGCCCGGGGTGCGTGGGAAGTGGTCTGCTCGCCTGTCGTTTGTCGGCAACTGGTCGCCGATGCTTTCAGCGGCGATTGGCGTTGTGATTATCGCCTTTCTAAGCTGGCGGATGATGTTTTTACTCGGTGGCATGGCGATGCTCTTAGCATGGTATCTGTCGGGAAAGTATTATATTGAATCTCCTCGTTGGCTGGCTGGCAAAGGAAAGAGAAACGAAGCTGAAAAACATCTTCTACAGGTGGAACTGCAAATTCAGAAAGAAAAAAACATCACTTTACCTCCCTGCCATAGCGATTGCCTGACTGCGGATATAAGCACGGAAAGTGATTCATTTTGGCTCTTGTTCAAAGGGCCGATGTTGCGTTGTACGCTGGTGGCAATCACCGTGCTTATCGCGATGAATATTTCGCTCTATACCATTACGGTATGGATCCCGACGATTTTTGTTAATTCGGGAATCGATGTGACGAAATCTATTTTTATGACCGCGATAATTATGATTGGCGCACCCGTTGGGATATTTATTGCCACACTGATTATTGATCGTTTTCCACGTCGATTGTTTGGTTCATTCTTGTTGGTTATTATCGCGCTGCTCGGATATTTCTATTCGATTCAAACCGAAGAGTGGGCTATTTTGAGCTACGGGCTGGTGATGATCTTTTTTTTGTATATGTACGTGTGCTTTGCCTCTGCGGTATATGTCCCCGAACTGTGGCCCACACACCTTAGATTGCGGGGATCGGGCTTTGTGAATGCCGTGGGAAGAATTGTCGCAGTATTTACGCCCTATGGCGTCGCTATCTTGTTGACCCGCTACGGCTCGATTACGGTCTTTATCGTGCTAGGCATAATGCTGGTGCTGTGCGCGCTGATTCTTTTTTGCTTTGGCATCGAAACACGCAAAGTTTCGCTGGAAGAGATTTCGACACTGGCTTGAGATAACGTGCCGACAGGGGGGATCCTGTCGACATCAATTAGCGATGGGTTTCCAGCCAGTCATCAAGCGTATACAGCGTTGCGCCTGCTGCGGCCATTTCCATAAACGCCTCTGCACTGTCCTGGGGTTGAATATTGACGCCACGGCAGCCGTCGGTAATAACGCTGACGGTATAACCAAGATCGAGCGCATCCAGAACGGTGAATTTAACGCAATAGTCGCTAGCCAGACCCATGATAATAAGCTCAGCAATACGGTGTTCGAGCAGCCAGGCGTTCAGCGCGGTTGCCTGACGACGACCGTTATCAAAAAACGCACTGTAACTGTCGACCAGCGGGTTCTCGCCCTTGGTGAAGGTTTTCGCTATTGCACGCTGTTTCAGCAGCGGATGCAGGGCCGCTCCTTCGCTGTTTTGCACGCAATGATCGGGCCAGAACGTTTGCGCCAGACCATCCAGTTGTCCTTGACTGTAGGGGGCGACCTGATGCTGGCTGGCAAAACTACCGTGATTAGCCGGATGCCAGTCCAGACTGGCAACAACCGTGTCGCCGCGTAGGGCGCACCAGTCAATCAGACGGTTGGCAATCTCGATTGTGCTGTCGCCTTGCGGAACAGCGAGAGCGCCGCCGGCACAAAAGTCATTTTGTAAATCGACCAACAGTAAGGCTCGGGCCATGGGCATAGACTCCTTTATTCGTCCGGGGTGAGCTCGCCGCGCAGATTTTGCGTCATAGCTTCACGAATGCTCTGCACATCCAGTCCCTGACTGAGTAAATAGTGCAATTTGGTGAGCGTGGCTTCGACGGTCATATCCGCGCCGCCAATCACGCCAGCGTGGGCGAGGGCATTACCCGTCGCATAGCCACCCATGTTTACCTTGCCGGACATACACTGGGTCAGGTTCACCACAACAATGCCACGTGAGCTCGCATCTTCAAGTTCTTGCAGAAACTCTTTATTTTGCGGTGCATTGCCCACGCCGTAGGAGCGCAAAATTAACGCTTTTACCGGCTGGCGCAGGAAGTTACGCACCACATCAGCGGAGATACCTGGGTAAATGGTGACTACGCCAATCGGTTGTGGAGTAATAGGATGAACAATCAGTTCACCTGCGCCGTGCGGTGCTGGCGGTGTTCCCAGTCGACGGATGTGGATCCCGGCTTCCAGTAGCGGCGCAAGGTTGGGTGAGGCAAAGGCGTCAAAGCCATCGGCGTGCGCTTTAGTGGTACGGTTGCCGCGAAACAGTCGATTGTTGAAAAACAGGGTTACTTCATTGATCGGGTAATTTGCCGCAACGTACAGCGCATTGAGCAGGTTGATTTGCCCGTCTGAACGTAGCTCTGCCAGCGGAATTTGTGACCCTGTCACGATTACCGGTTTACCCAGGTTCTCCAACATAAAAGAGAGCGCTGAAGCCGTAAACGCCATGGTGTCGGTGCCGTGCAGAATGACAAAACCATCGTAATCGTCGTAGTGCGCTTTAATGTCTTCCGCAATATGCTGCCAGTCTTCCGGCGTCATGTCGGAGGAATCCATCAACGGGACGTATTCGTGGATGGTGAAGTCTGGCATCTCCGGGCGGTGGAATTCAGGCATCAATGCCAGTTGACGCTGGAGATGACCAGAAACAGGAATATAACCCTGTTCTGAGCGCTGCATACCAATGGTACCGCCGGTATAGGCAACGTAAATCGATTTCTTTTGCATGACTTTTCTTCTGTCTCAATGAAAACCCCTCTTCATCCCGAAGAGGGGGCAATTGTTAGCGAACGTTGGCGCAGGTCAGGCAAAACGCATATCGGTTTTGCGGATCGTTAAACGCGGCCAGCTTATCGCTTTCCGCTTTAACTGCACTGGCCGCAGAAGCCAGCGGCGCCGGAAGCATGGCCTGAATAGCTTCGGGCAGCATGGCGCGAACGGAGCCTGACATGCTGTCCATTACCATATCGACGAATGTCGGTTCATCCTGATAATACGCAATGTGCCACTGTTTCAGCTTGGCAAGCTCAGCCGCTTTCGCGATGGCGTCGTCAAAATCACCGAGGCTGTCTACCAGTCCGTTGGCTTTCGCATCCTGACCGGTCCAGACGTGGCCCTGCGCGATTTTGTCAATCTGCTCAGGGGTTGTCTTACGTGCATCCGCGACCAGCGTGATAAAGCGCTTATAGCCATTTTCAATGCTCAATTGCATCATTTGCTGCACTTCAGGCGGTAACGCTTTGGTGATGGAGATATCCGCCAGCGGGGAAGTGGCCACGCCATCGGTATGTACACCAATGGAATCCAGGCTGTTTTCTACGGTGTTGATCACACCAAAGATCCCGATTGAACCGGTTAACGTGCTGGGGTTTGCCACAATGTAACTGGCTGGGGTGGAGATCCAGTAGCCACCGGAGGCCGCCATGCCGCCCATGGACACGACAACCGGTTTACCCGCCGCTTTTGCCGCAGCCAGCTCAGCACGAATGACTTCCGAGGCGCTGACGCTGCCGCCAGGACTGTTCACGCGCAGTACAATAGCTTTCACTTTCGGATCGAGACGCGCTTCGCGGATTTGTGCGGCAGTGGTGTCGCCCCCCACATTTCCTGGGGTTTCTTCACCGTCCATAATCGCGCCGTTCGCGAAGATAACGCCAATGCTGTCTCCGGTATCCGCCGGCGTTTTCAGCGAATAATCGTAATAGCTGACGGCGCGATAGTTTTTATCCGCTTTGCTCCAGCCAAACTGTTTGGTCAGCATTTTTTCGACTTCGGCGCTGGAGGCGAGTGCATCCACCAGTTTGTTGTCGAGCGCATATTTCGCCGTATCTCCATCGACCTTCGTCAAACCGTCCAGCATCGCCTGTGCGCCAGGGAACACCTGCTGAGCTGGGATCTGGCGGTTGGCGGCGACCGTGTCGAGATAGTTCTGCCACAGCTCGCCGATCCAGCGACTGTCGGCTTCACGCGCGGCAGGAGACATATCATCGCGGATAAACGGTTCTACGGCAGACTTATAGGTCCCGACGCGGAACACGTGCGTGGAAACTTTCAGCTTATCGAGCAGGGACTTGTAGTACAGACCGTTGGTGGCAAAGCCGTGCAGATCAACGGAACCCTGCGGAGAGAGGTAAATTTTGTTAGCAAAACTGGCGAGGTAATACTGCCCCTGGCTGAAGTTATCGCCCACGGCAAAGACCGGTTTACCGCTGTCGCGGAATTCCCGCAGTGCTTTGCCGATATACTGCATGGAAGGCTGGTCTGCCCCGGCAAAATTTTTCAGATCCATCACGATGCCGGTGATGTTGCGATCATCTTTTGCCTGGCGAATCGTATTCACGATATCGAACAGGGAGTTTTCCTGCAGACGATCGGAACTGGCACCAAACAACTGACGGCCAATAACGCTTAAACGACTGGTGCTCGAAGGCTTATCGACAATCACCCCGGAGATATCCAGCAGCAGCGCGCCTCGCTCAGCGTGTTCGCTGGTGTTGCTGCTGCTGACCTGCATCCAGATGCCCACGCCAACCAGCACCAAAAAGATGAAGAACAGGTTAAGCACAAATTCACGGACGAAATTGAGTAATCGCCATGTCCATTTAAAAAATCCGGCAATAAATCGCCACAGGGTTCGCATGTATTCTCCCTACCAATTAACAACACGCCACCCCGAAATCCCGGAGAAAGGCGATAAGATGAGGCTATCGTAATGACCCGACAGGCACTTGTCAGCAGGAATCACCGCCTGTGCTGTAACAAAATCCGCTCACGTGTTAATTTTGTGAACAAATTTCATTGTTGGAGTTAAGCAAATGGATGCACTCGAATTACTTATGACCCGTCGTAGCGCCTCTCGTCTCGTCGAACCGGCCCCGGCAGGAGAACAACTGCAAAATATTCTGCGTGCGGGAATGCGCGCGCCGGACCACAAAACGCTGCAACCGTGGCAATTTTTTGTCATTGAGGGCGAAGGGCGTGAACGCTTTGCCGCCGTGCTTGAAAAAGGCGCTATTGCATCTGGCAGCGATGAGAAGGCCCAGGAAAAAGCGCGCAGCGCGCCGTTTCGCGCACCGCTGATTATTACCGTGGTGGCGAAATGTGAAGCAAACGACAAGGTTCCGCTATGGGAACAGGAAATGTCTGCCGGTTGTGCGGTGATGGCCATGCAGATGGCTGCCATTGCCCAGGGCTTTGGCGGTATCTGGCGCAGTGGCGCATTAACCGAAAGTGAGGTCGTCCGCGAAGCGTTTGACTGTCGCCCACAAGATAAAATCGTCGGTTTTCTCTATCTGGGCACACCACAGTTGAAAGCTTCCACGACGATTACCCTTGCCGATCCGAGCGCATTCGTCCGTTATTTCTGATATCAACGGCAAAACTGTCTGGATTATGAGCAAAGGCACCCGAATTCAGACAGTCACTCTTACCACATCATGGAATGAGCGCTACCATATCCGGATTGCAATGACAGGAGATGTCCATGAGCGAGCAAGCTATTCGTTTAACGCAATACAGCCACGGAGCCGGTTGCGGTTGTAAAATTTCCCCGAAAGTGCTGGAAACCATCCTGCACAGCGAGCAGGCGAAGTTTGTTGATCCAAACTTACTGGTGGGTAATGAAACCCGCGACGACGCGGCTGTATACGATCTGGGGAACGGCACCAGCGTAATCAGCACCACCGATTTCTTTATGCCGATTGTCGATAATCCGTTTGATTTTGGCCGCATCGCCGCCACCAACGCCATCAGCGATATTTTCGCCATGGGCGGCAAACCGATTATGGCAATTGCTATCCTGGGCTGGCCGCTTGATAAGCTGGCGCCGGAAATCGCCCGCGAAGTAACCGAAGGCGGACGCTTTGCCTGCCGTCAGGCGGGTATCGCGCTGGCGGGGGGGCACTCTATCGATGCCCCTGAGCCTATCTTTGGTCTTGCGGTAACCGGCGTTGTTCCAACCGAACGCGTGAAGAAAAACAGCACCGCCGAGGCGGGATGCAAGCTGTTTTTGACCAAACCTCTGGGTATTGGTGTCCTGACCACCGCAGAGAAAAAATCGCTGCTGAAGGACGAGCACAAAGGGCTGGCGACGGAAGTGATGTGCCGGATGAACATTGCCGGGGCGGCATTTGCCGATATCGACGGCGTGAAAGCCATGACCGACGTTACCGGTTTTGGGCTGCTGGGGCATCTGAGCGAGATGTGTCAGGGGGCCGGCGTTCAGGCGCAGATCGTCTACCAGGCTATTCCTAAGCTGCCAGGTGTTGAAGAATACATCGCGCAGGGCGCGGTGCCGGGCGGTACCCAGCGTAACTTTGCCAGCTACGGACACCTGATGGGTGAAATGCCGCAGTCGGTTCGCGATCTGCTCTGCGATCCGCAAACTTCCGGTGGTCTGCTGTTAGCGGTAACGCCGGAAGCTGAAGCCGAAGTTAAAGCGTCAGCGGCGCAGTTTGGCATCGACCTCACCGCGATTGGTGAGTTAGTGGAAGCTCGTGGCGGTCGCGCCATGGTTGAGATCCGTTAACTCGATGCGGTTGTTTATTGCCGAAAAACCGAGTCTGGCGCGCGCTATCGCCGATGTGCTGCCGAAGCCACATCGCAAAGGTGACGGTTTTATCGAATGCGGAAACGGGCAAGTGGTGACCTGGTGTATTGGTCACCTGCTTGAGCAGGCGCAGCCAGATGCCTACGACAGTCGTTATGCTCGCTGGAGTCTGGTTGATCTGCCGATTGTCCCGGAAAAGTGGCAACTGCAGCCGCGTCCCTCGGTGACCAAACAGCTCAACGTTATTAAGCGATTTTTGCATGAGGCCAGTGAAGTCATTCACGCAGGTGACCCCGATCGTGAAGGACAGTTGCTGGTGGATGAAGTGCTGGATTACCTGCAACTGGCCCCTGAAAAGCGCCAGCAGGTGCAACGCTGCCTGATTAACGACCTCAACCCGCAGGCCGTCGAGCGGGCGATTGAGCGTCTGCGCGCCAACAGTGAGTTCATCCCCCTGTGCGTGTCGGCACTGGCGCGAGCGCGGGCGGACTGGCTGTACGGTATCAACATGACGCGCGCTTATACCATTTTGGGGCGTAACGCGGGCTATCAGGGCGTACTTTCGGTCGGGCGCGTGCAGACGCCGGTGCTCGGACTGGTTGTGCGTCGCGATGAAGAGATTGAAAACTTCGTTGCCAAAGACTTCTTCGAGGTAAAGGCGCATATCGTGACGCCCGCCGATGAGCGGTTTACCGCTATCTGGCAGCCGAGCGAAGCGTGTGAGCCGCATCAGGATGAAGAAGGGCGCTTGCTGAATCGCTCGCTGGCTGAACACGTGGTAAACCGCATTAACGGTCAGCCGGCGATTGTCACCAGCTATAACGATAAACGGGAATCAGAATCCGCGCCGTTGCCGTTTTCGCTGTCGGCGTTGCAGATTGAAGCGGCGAAACGCTTTGGCTTAAGTGCGCAAAACGTTCTGGATATCTGCCAGAAGCTGTATGAAACCCATAAACTGATCACCTATCCGCGTTCGGATAGCCGTTATCTGCCGGAAGAACACTTTGCCGGACGTCACGCGGTGCTGAACGCGATTAGCGTCCATGCGCCGGATCTTCTTCCGCAACCGGCGGTCAATCCAGATACGCGAAACCGCTGTTGGGATGATAAAAAAGTGGATGCCCACCACGCCATCATTCCAACCGCGCGCAGTTCGTCCATCAACCTGAACGATAATGAAGCGAAGATATACAATCTGATTGCCCGTCAATATCTGATGCAGTTTTGCGCGGATGCGGTATTCAGGAAGTGCGTTATTGAGCTGGACATCGCGAAAGGTAAGTTTGTCGCCAAAGCCCGTTTTCTGGCAGAGGCCGGATGGCGTACGCTGCTTGGCAACAAAGAGCGCGACGAAGATAACGACGGGACGCCGCTGCCGGTGGTGGCAAAAGACGACGAACTGCTGTGCGAAAAAGGCGAAGTGGTTGAACGACAGACCCAGCCTCCGCGGCACTTTACCGATGCCACGCTACTGTCAGCGATGACCGGAATCGCGCGCTTTGTGCAGGATAAAGATCTGAAAAAGATCCTGCGCGCAACGGACGGACTGGGAACGGAAGCGACGCGCGCCGGGATTATCGAGCTGCTGTTTAAGCGTGGTTTCCTGGTGAAGAAGGGGCGCTATATCCATTCTACCGATGCCGGAAAAGCGCTGTTTCATTCGCTGCCTGAAATGGCGACGCGCCCGGATATGACCGCGCACTGGGAATCTATCCTGACCCAAATCAGCGAAAAGCAGTGTCGATATCAGGATTTCATGCAGCCGCTGGTGGGGACGCTGTATCAGCTAATCGATCAGGCGCGCAGCACGCCGGTACGACGCTTCCGTGGTATTGCCGCACCGGGTAGTAGTGGTGGTGACAAGAAAAAGAGTGCGCCGCGGAAACGCACGGCGAAAAAAAGCCCGCCATCTGAAGAGGCGGGCCTGTAATGCGCTCTTAGGCTGGATAAGGCACGTGTGCCGTATCTAGCCTACGGGAACAACAGATCTGAATTAAATCACACCCTGGCCCAACATCGCGTCGGCAACTTTCACGAATCCCGCGATGTTGGCGCCACGTACGTAGTTGGTTTGCTTGCTTTCGCCGCCGTACTCGACGCAGGCATGGTGAATATCCAGCATGATGTGGTGCAGGCGCGCATCCACTTTCTCCGCTTTCCAGCCCAGACGCGCGGCGTTCTGCGCCATTTCCAGACCGGATGTCGCTACGCCTCCCGCGTTGGCCGCTTTACCCGGCGCGAACAATACACCGGCTTCCAGGAACAGATCGGTGGCCTCGATGGTGGTAGGCATGTTTGCCCCTTCGGCGACAGCCTTCACGCCGTTGGCGATCAGCACGCGTGCCGCATCGACATCAAGTTCGTTCTGGGTGGCGCACGGCAGGGCGATATCAACCGGAACCGACCACGGCTGTTGGCCCTCCAGATAGGTCAGGCCAAATTCGCGGGCGTAATCCGCCACGCGGCCGTCGCGGCTGTCTTTGATCGCGCACAGACGCGCCAGTTTTTCTTTGGTAAATCCGCTTTCGTCGACCACGGTACCGCTGGAATCGGAGGCGGTGACTACTCGCGCGCCAAACTCCATGGCTTTCTCAATGGCGAATTGCGCCACGTTACCGGAACCAGAGACGGCCACGCGCATGCCTTCAAAGCCCAGGCCATGGCGTTTGAGCATCGCTTCGGTGAAGTACACCAGACCGTAGCCGGTAGCTTCCGGGCGAATCAGGCTGCCGCCGAAAGAGAGACCTTTACCGGTAAAGACGCAGGCGCTGTTGTTGGACAGTTTTTTCATCATCCCGGCCATAAAGCCGACTTCACGACCGCCCACGCCGATATCGCCCGCCGGAACATCGGTATCGGGCCCTAAATGGCGGAACAGTTCGGTCATCAGCGCCTGGCAGAAACGCATGATTTCGCCTTCGCTTTTACCTTTCGGATCGAAATCGCTCCCGCCTTTACCCCCGCCCATTGGCAGCGTGGTGAGGGCGTTTTTAAATGTTTGCTCGAAGCCAAGGAATTTCAGGATCGACAGGTTCACGGAAGGGTGGAAACGCATCCCGCCTTTGTATGGGCCAATGGCGGAGCTAAACTGCACGCGCCACGCGCGGTTGACCTGCACCTGATTGCGATCGTCCAGCCAGACGACGCGGAACTGGATCACGCGCTCCGGTTCAACCAGACGTTCCAGCAACGACATCTGACGATAACGCGGGTTTTGCTCGAGGAAGGGCCACAGTGTCGTCATTACCTCACGAACGGCTTGCGCGAACTCGGTCTGATTCGGGTCGCGCTTTTGCACATGGTTAAGGAATGACTCCAGAGAACATGTCTGATCCATAGATATAAGTACCTCTTATGTATTGATATGGTTATATTTTTGATTTTTGTGTTAAGTGTTTTGCAGTTTTTGACTATAACATCAGCAGTGTGACGGGACGCAAGAAAAAATTAACCGCGCTAAGTAAATTAATATTGCGGCGTGGGTCATAACCAAAAGCGATGATGGCAAGGGCTAAAGTTTCTGCCGGTTTATACCGTTATACTGAGCATAACTGTCAGTCAAAAAGGAAAGAATATGCGCCGTATAATCATGGCAGGAGCGTTGGCACTGGTGTCCAGCGCGACGCTGGCAAATCAGCTCTATCGCCCGGACGTGCAGGTGAATGTCCCGCCGGAAGTGTTCAGTTCCAGCGGTCAGCGGGCGCAACCCTGTAGTCAGTGCTGTATTTATCAGGATCAAAACTACTCAGAAGGGGCGGTGATTAAAGCGGATGGCGTTTTGCTTCAGTGCCAGCGCGATGATAAAACGATCAGCACGAATCCGCTGGTCTGGCGTCGCGTAAAAGGATAAACGCTTCTAATAGCGGGATATCGGCAGGCGCCAGCGGATAACGCAGCGCCTCTTCGGGTGAACACCAGACGATATCCTGATGTTCATACACTTTCAGCTCCCCCTGATATGACGGTACATGCCAGGCATGTAAGAGAATGAGTCGGCCTGAAACCTCGCGTTGATGGCTGGCAATGTAGCGCCCAACGACCGCCTCGATGCCCAACTCTTCACGCAGTTCACGGACCAGCGCCTCTGGCTGACTTTCCCCCGGCTCAACCTTACCGCCAGCAAACTCCCACATACCTGACTGATCCGCATGCTGCGGGCGTTGAGCCAGTAAAATTTTGCCATCACGTTCAATGATAGCGGCGACCACGTCGAGGGTTTTCATTATATTCATCAATATCTAACGGCAGAAAATGACATACTATCGTTATCTTTGTTTTATCTAAAGTATTCAGGAGCCACCGTTGAACGATCCTCAGTCGTGGGTAAAACCGTTAACGCGTATCCCTTCCAGTTTGCAACCGCTCGTTGCTACGCAGAAAAAACATTATGGTGATGTGCTGCATCCCACGCGCTGGTGGGGGCGGATGCCGTTCCTGTTCTGGCTGGTGGCGCTGTTTGTCGGGTTTCTGGAGCGTAAAAAGGCACGCCTGTCGCCAGTGATGCGCGCGCTGTTGATGACCCGCGTTTCTCAGATGTGCCACTGCGCTTTCTGCGTTGACGCCAACAGTTTACGGCTGGCTGAACGCTGCGGCGCGCTGGATAAAGTCTTACAGGTTGCCAACTGGCAAGAATCGACGCTATTTAGCGCAGAAGAACGTGTAGGGCTGGCCTATGCTGATGCGGTCACCGCAACGCCACCACAGGTTGACGATGCGCTGAAAGCGCAGATGAAGCAGTATTTTACCGATGATGCCATTACTGAAATGACCGCGCTGATTGCGTTTCAAAATCTCTCGGCGCGTTTTAATGCCGCTCTCGATATTCCCTCCCAGGGACTGTGCGACAGTTTTAAAGGACGCCCGCATGCTTGACCGCCATCTTCATCCGCGATTAAAACCGCTTTTGCATCGCTGCGTGGGCATCATTGATCAACCGGCGATTACCCCGGACGGACTTACGCTGGTCGGTTTTGCTATTGGCGTGCTGGCGTTGCCATTTCTGGCGTTAGGCTGGTATATGGCGGCGCTGGTGGCCATTGTACTCAATCGGCTGTTTGACGGGCTGGATGGGGCGCTGGCACGGCGCAGAGGGCTAACGGACGCGGGAGGATTTCTCGATATCTCGCTCGATTTTCTGTTTTACGCCTTAGTGCCGTTTGGTTTTATTCTTGCTGCGCCGGCGCAAAATGCGCTGGCAGGCGGTTGGCTGTTGTTCGCGTTTATTGGCACCGGCAGCAGCTTTCTGGCCTTCGCCGCGCTGGCGGCAAAGCATCAGATTGATAACCCCGGTTATGCGCATAAATCGTTTTATTATCTGGGCGGACTGACTGAAGGAACCGAGACGATTTTGCTGTTTGTGTTGGGATGTCTGTTCCCGGAATATTTTGCCGTAATGGCGTGGGTCTTTGGCGCGCTGTGCTGGATGACGACGTTCACCCGGATCTGGAGCGGATATCTGACGCTGAAAGCGGTCCAGCGTCAGGCGTAACGTAGTGCGTTGCCGAATGCGCTTCGCTTATTCGGCCTACAACGATGGTTTATGTAGGCTGGGTAAAGCGTTCTCGCTGCATCCGGCAGCAATGGCAATCTTACTTGCTGGCGTCCGGACCCCGTTCACCGCTGGCGATCGGGTTTTTCGGAGAGCTGCTCCACTCATACCAGCCGCCGTCGTAGACGGAGACGTTTTTCCAGCCCATTGCGCGGGCATACATAAACGTTTCCGAAGCACGCCAGCCGGTACCACAATAGAATGAGACCTGCTGCTGTGGCAGGATATTCCATTGCTTCCACATGGCGGCGATGTCATCGGCGCTGCGCATGGTGCCATCCGGGTTATGGAAATCTTCCATGTGGGTGGAGTCGCTGCCTGCATGGCCCCAACGCGCCCCTGCGATCTCACCTTTTGGCTTAATGTAGCTATAGCCGCTGGTCGTACCGATAAATTCCGGCCATGAACGAATGCTCACCAAAGACGCATCCTGGCGATGCAGCAGACCGCGAGCCTGTTCCATATCCAGCATCAGCTGCGGTTGGGCAGGGATCGTCACGCCGAAATCAGGTTCAGGCTTCACCGTTGGTGCAGTACCGCGTTCGACCGGTAAACCTGAGTCAGACCAGGTCTGCCAGCCGCCGTCGAGCAGACGAACATCTTTCACACCTGCATACAGCATAATTTGCGCCACGCGCGCGGCGGCGTAGACATCGCGGCCGTATAAAATCACCGTGGTGTCGTGGCGGATGCCGTGTTTCGCCAGCATCGCTTTGAGCTGCGCGTCGGACACTTTATTCCACAGCGGTTCGCTTTCGACTTCGTTGGTATCAATGTAGCCCGCGCCAGGGATATGGCTGAGCAGATACAACTTCGGCGCGCCCCAGGCGGCTTCAATCACTTTCCAGTCACCGGCCGGTTTGGCGGTCACCTCTTTACCCTGCTGAAGGTCGTGCAGCCACTGCGGGTAAACCAACTGTTCGAAGTGCGGCAGACGTTGCAGGCGGGCAGGGTCCGTAAGCGCATCGCTGAGGGTTGAGATAGCGTTAAAGCCGACTTTCTGCAGGCGGGATTTGACGGCCTGCATGTCAGTATCGCTGCCATACAATGCCACCGGCGCGTCAGTTTTCAGGTGATGTGCCTTAACCCAGGCGCTGAGTTGTTCATCATTCATCTTGTCGAGCCAGGCGGCAGACAGGTTCAGTGCGGAAGGCTCGTGTCCTGAAGGACCATTAAGCGATTGCGGCCAGCCGTTGTAAAAAGCGCTCTGACGGGTATCGATCGCCGCGCCTTGCTTTTGCTGTAACTGGTTGAGGGTGAGCGTCTGTGCTGTTTCAGCAGCCCAGGAAGAAGCGCAAGCGAGCCCTAAAGCCAGTGCCAGCGCGGTCATTTGAGAAACACGTTTCATCGAATAGCCCGACGTTGAAAAAGAGGACGACATTCTGTGCCGCCAGTTAAGTAAAAACCTTGCGTTAACGCAGCATATCGCCACATTCACGCCCAGTTTTCCATCTGTAATACGCGACCTGCTGGCGGAACGTCCTGCGCATCGTGGGTAACCTGGACCACCGGAATACCCAGTTTACGTACTTCGGTGAAGACCCACTGGCGAAAGGTATCGCGCAGCGACGCATCCAGCCTGCTAAAGGGTTCATCGAATAACAGCGCCTGGGGTTGCGCCAGCAGCGCGCGAAGCAGGGCGACACGCGAGCGTTGCCCGCCGGAGAGCGAAGCCGGATCGCGTGAATAAAATCCTGCCAGGCCCGCGCGTGCGAGGGCGCTTTCCACCGCATGGCGTCTGGCGGGACCTTGCACGCTGGCGGGTAAGGCCAGCAGTAAATTCTGCCCAACGCTGAAATGGTCAAACAGCAGCGCATCCTGAAACAGAATGCCAATCTGGCGCTGCGCGGTAGGCAGTGTGTCTACGCGCTGTTCGTTGAGCCACAGTTCGCCTGACGCCTGAAACTGAGGAGACAACGCCCCGATCATCCACGAAAATAGCGAAGACTTACCGCTGCCGGAAGGTCCCATAATGGTGACAATGTCACTTTTATTAACCTGGAAATTAACGTCCTTCAGTAGCGCTGTCGTACCCTGGTACAACGAAACGCTTTGTACAATGAGCATTAGCGGAGTCCTTGTCGAAAGCGGCCAATCCACGCAGCGAGAAACGCCGCCAGTGCGAAAATTATAAGCGGTAACAGAAGCTGCCATAGCGCCTGGGTTGCCAGAATGGCGGTGCTACCGCCGCTGCTTAATGCCACCGCTTCGGTGGTCAGCGTGGGATAGCGCCCGGCGCCTAACCACAGCGTCGGCATATACTGGGCGATACTGACTGAGAACCCTACCGCGAAGGCAACCAGCGCCGGGCGCGCCAGCTGCGGACATTTTACTTGCCAGAATATGCGCCCCCGGGTCCAACCCAGCGTTTGCGCAATCAAAATCAATCGTGGGTCAATGCGTTGCCACGCCGGTTTGAGCACAAACAGCATCCATGGCATCACCCACAGCAGGTGTCCCCAGACAATGGTTATCATCAGCCCATCCTGTCCGGCATATAACGCCAACAGATACTGTCCAGTCACCAGCGGCAGCGCAGGCAAAATGAGCGGTAGCCAGACCCAACGGTGTCCGGTTTGTGGACCCCATTCCAGCCAGGCAAAAAGTATCAGCAGCGCCAGCACGCTGGAGAGAAGCCCCAGTTGCAGGCTATTGCTGAGCGCCTCGCTATTTAGCGACGAATAGCTGGCGATCAGCGCCAGAACCAGCGCGCACACCACACCGCCAAAGGGCAAAAGTTGTACCAGCGAACGGCCGATTGTACAGGATGAAAAACGCAGGCGTTCCCCGTTTACTGCGGGAATAGTGCGTTGCCAGGCGCGCCAGAGCAGATACCCCGCCAGCGCGATGATGAGTAGCAGCAGTACCAGCAGCAGGCTGGCGAGTGCTCCTTTAGCCTGTTGCTCGGCATCGCCCTGACTGAGCCATTGCCAGCTCAACACGGCAAGCGTTGGTGGGTTTCCGGGACCAAGGACGATTGCTACATCCACTACCGAGAGCGACCAGGCGACGATTGCCAGCATGGCTTTGCCTAACGCGGGGGCGAGAGAGGGCAGAACCAGCCAGTTCAGGCATTGCAGTCGGCTGTAACCCAGCGAATCCAGGACGATAACCTGCTGCGAAAGCTGTTTTTCACTCAGCAGAGCTGAGAGGATCCATAACAAAAAGGCACTCTCTTTTACCGCCAGCGTCACGCCAAGCCCAATGCCGTAGCGGTCAGGCTGGGGGCTGAGAAACGGGAGCCATTGCCAGAGCATGCCGCCTTCGGCAAAAACCAACAGCACGCTGGTGGCGAAGGCAACATGTGGAATCGCCAGCAGCCACGGAAGACGCGTGCACAGACGCGCCCAGCCTGCGCCGGGCCATAAGGCGAGGATCGCCAGCAGGGCGATGATCAGCGCGCCACCAGCCGCGAGGCTTACGGAAACCAGCGTTGCCAGTAACGCCTGCGGGAGTTGAGGATCGCTAAATAGCGCCAGCCAGTGTCTGGTGCTCAGCGCAGGCGTTATAAGAGAGAAAGCCGCTGGTGCCAGCGGCAGATAAACGCCCGCCATGATGGCCCAGAGTAGCAGGATTAATGTGTACCGTAGCGGCGTAGCCATTCTTGTTCCAGAGCGTTTACCCATGCAGCATGCGGTTCTGGCAGCATGGCAGGGAGCCCTTGTGGGATCCGCGCCAGCAGCGCATTACGCTGGTCGACAGGCAATTTTTGTGGATCAAGCACCGAAGGATCTCCCCAGACAGACGGGTCGGCTTTACGCAACTGCGCTTCGGGTGAAAGCAGGAAATTTGCCACAACTTTCGCTCCGGCGCTGGCACGCGCATTCGCTGGAATGGTGACAAAATGCACGTTACCGAGCATGCCCTGTGAGAAACCAAAACTATAGCTGCTTTTGGGTAATTCACCGCTGGCCACTTTTTGCTGCGCGTGGGCAGGATTAAAGGTCATTGATAAACGCAGGGTGCCACCGTTGAGCAGCGCATCCATTCGTGCGGGCGTGGGCGGAAAATCTTTACCTTCGCGCCACAGGGCAGGATGCAAAGCATCAAGGTAATGCCACAATGGAGCGGTAACGTCGGCGAATGTGGACGCATCGGGCGCTATTTTCAGCGCCTGCGGCTTGTTGGTGAGCGAAATTAACAACTGCTCAAGAAAAGCCGTTCCGGTAAAGTCTGGCGGGCGCGGATAGGTCACCGTGCCAGGGTGCGCCTGGGCAAACTCAAGCAGTGCCTGCGGGGATTGCGGCGGCTGCGCGGTGAGATCGTGCCTGGCAATAAAGGTAAGCTGTGCGCCGCCCCACGGTGATTCAGCCCCCTCCGTTGGAATGGAAAAGTCTTCATTCACCGGTTTCTGGGTATCAACATAGCGCCAGTTAGGCAGCGTTAGTGCCCACTGGGTCTGTAGCAGCCCGGCTTCTTTCAGCGTGCGGAAATTTTCGCCGTTCACCCACAGTAAATCGACCGAGCCACCGGTTTTTCGCCCGGATGCCGCTTCCGTCTGGATACGTTTTACGGCGTCGGCGGCATCCGCCAGGCGTACGATTTTCAGGTTAATGGCATAGTGCGATTTCATCTCGCCGCTAACCCAGTCGAGATACTGGTTAACTGCGTTGTCGCCACCCCAGGCGTTGAACCACACCGTCTGACCGCGGGCGTCATTTTTGATTTGCTGCCAACTGGCGTCCTCGGCGAAAGCCGCCAGCGGAGAGAGCAGCAAACTCAGGCACAATAAGCAGTAACGCATAATATCTCCATTGCTAAAAATGGGGGAAAGACTCAGGTCTTTTTCCGTTGATGCTCAAGATAAAGGCTTCTGGCCACGGCAATCACCACGCTCAGAGCGAACAGGATGAACAAGCCGGTAACAAACCAAAATGTGCCGCCGGTTAACAGGCTTCCAGCCCATGAATAGACGATAGTGGCCGGTAACTGACCGATGCCGGTGGCGATGAAGAAATGGCGAAAACGAATCGAGGTCAGTCCTGCTGCGTAGCTTACCGGGTCGAACGGCACAAAAGGTAACAGGCGACAGACAAGAATTGTGTGCTTGCCATAGCGCTCGAAAAAAGTGTCCATGTTGTTCAGCACCGTTTTTCCGGTCAGTTTTTCCACCGCGCCGCGACCTAAAACGCGGGCAATAAAAAAGCACAGCGCCGCGCCAGCCATCGCGCTGCTCCAGGACAGTACGCCGCCCCAAAATGCGCCAAACAGCGAGGCGTTGGCAAAGGTGATCACAAAGGCGGGAAGCGGTGCGACGATGGCCTGTAAGATCATCAGGAAGAACGACACGACCGCCGCCTGGGTTCCGTAAGAACGAATGAAGTTCTCAAGAGCATGCTGATCGATCGTGGTAAATGCCGCCAGGCTGGCGTGAAGAAAATCACTCACGCCAGGTATCCACGCCCACGCCATCAGGGCGAGCAGCAGCAGGGCAAGCAAGCTTATACGGTAATAGCGTGTCCGCCGCGCTTTATTCATCTTGATCATTTACCCGCGTACTCGTGACCGGGCGCCGGATCGACATGTTTATGTCGCGCCCAGGCTTTGGCTGCCTGAACGAGGATGAATAGCGCCAGCCCCGCAACGCTGAGCTTACCGATAAATGCCCAGCTAATCCCTTCGCTGGCCAGTTCGTGCGACATCAGCGTATAGATAAAGATGCCGGGCAAGGTGGTTAGCGCAGATATCACGGTAAATGACCAGAACGGAATGGCCGTCAGCCCATAGGCATAGTTTTGAATGTTATAGGGGAACAGTGGCACGAGCCGGGTCAGGATCAGAAAGTCTACTCCACTATGGGCAATGCCTTTTTCGATAGCCTGAAACGTTGCCGTATGGCCAACGTATTTCAGCAGTAATTCCCGGCCAAGCCAGCGAGCCAGCATAAACGACAGCGCCGAAGCCATGGTTGCCGCCACTAACGAGATAAGCGTCCCTGTCACCGGGCCAAACAGCACACCGCCGACGATCACCAGAATGCTGCCAGGGATCAGACACAGCGCGGCAACTATAAACAGCAGGATATAAAGGGTATAGCCAAACAGGCCGCTTTGGCGCATGACATCTTGTAAATGATGGAAATTGGTGATCAGATCGGTCAGACCGTAATGATGGAAAACTCCCGCCAGAACGCAGAACAATACCGCAACAATTAGCAGCCGGTATTCTGCGTTATGCGAACTTCTTTTTCATGGGGGTTCTCCTGTAAAACCGAATGCAATGTAGCGTTTTCGTCAGCGAAAAGTGCGCGCGAAGATATAATAAATTTCCGGCCGCAACAATGTATTACCGTGGCTTTATTGATTTTGCACAGAATAAACAGACTCTCCAGGCCAGGCCCGGAGAGTGAAAATACGCAGACGATCAGACGCGGAATTTAGCCCATACAGGCGCATGGTCGGACGGCTTTTCCATGCTGCGGATTTCATAGTCGATGCCGGTTTCTTCGCAGCGCTCCGCCAGCGGTTTGCTCGCCAGCAGCAGATCGATACGCAGGCCACGGTTATCGTCAAAGCCTTTTGAGCGGTAATCAAACCACGAGAACTGGTCGTTCTTTTCAGGCCAGGCGTGACGGTAGGTATCTACCAGGCCCCAGCCCAGCAGACGTTCCATCCACTCGCGCTCTTCTGGCAGGAAGGAACATTTGCCGGTACGCAGCCAGCGTTTACGGTTCTCTTCGCCAATACCGATATCGAGGTCGGTTGGGCTGATATTCATATCGCCCATGATCAATACCGGATTGTCGCGCTTCAGTTCAGTCTCCAGGTAGTTTTGTAGGTTCTGATAAAACGCGGCTTTGGCCGGGAACTTGGTTTCATGGTCACGGCTTTCGCCCTGCGGGAAATAGCCGTTGATCACCGTGATGCTGCCCAGAGGCGACGGAATTTCCGCCATGATGATACGACGCTGCGCTTCTTCGTCATCACCCGGGAAGCCACGACGCACCGCAATCGGCGTTTCTTTCGTTAATAGTGCTACGCCGTAGTGGCCTTTCTGACCGTGATAAAAGACGTTATAACCCAGCTTAGCTACCTCTTCGAGAGGGAACATATCGTCGTGGACTTTTGTCTCCTGTAAGCCAATAACATCCGGTTGGTGTTTTTCGACAATGGCTGCCAGTTGATGGGGACGGGCACGCAGGCCGTTGATATTAAAAGAGACAAATTTCATAGTCGCTGTCACTTTGCAAGATGAATAGTGCAAGGATGGTAGCAGAATTTCTGCAGGCTGACTGCTTCTTGTCACCTGATTCCAACAATGATTGCTAATGGTGTTAACGATGGAGCAAAAACTGCACCGTTTTGGCGCGTAGCGCGTCGGAATAGAGCAATAATTTCCGATAAATTTCGTTTACGATCACAATTCCAGAATTATATTTGGCGACTGAATAAAATTGCGTTTTTTCCTCTGTTTAGTCATCTGGCACGCAAACATATTCACTTTATATGCACATACAGTGAATATCGTCAGGTTGTAACTCGTTGATATTCCGTCACCGCCCTCCGTTTATGCACTTTTTTCGCTGGCTGGCACGAAGCCTGCAATCTACATTTACACCGCAAACACTATATTTATTAACATATAAATAACCTTTTATTTACCGTTGAGGTCGCTATGTCTCTGTCAATTACGCGTGAAAATTTTGATGAATGGATGATGCCCGTATACGCTCCGGCCCCTTTTATTCCGGTGCGTGGCGAAGGTTCACGTCTGTGGGATCAGCAGGGTAAAGAGTATATCGATTTCGCGGGAGGCATTGCGGTTAACGCGCTGGGTCATGCACATCCGGCATTGCGCGAGGCATTAAACGACCAGGCGAGCAAATTCTGGCATACGGGAAATGGCTACACCAACGAGCCGGTGCTGCGCCTGGCGAAAAAGCTGATTGATGCCACTTTTGCCGAGCGCATTTTCTTCTGTAACTCTGGCGCAGAAGCTAACGAAGCGGCATTAAAACTGGCACGTAAATATGCCCACGATAGTTTTGGTAGCCAGAAGAGCGGCATTGTGGCTTTTAAAAATGCTTTCCATGGTCGCACGCTGTTTACCGTCAGCGCCGGAGGACAGCCCGCCTATTCACAGGACTTCGCGCCGCTGCCGCCGGATATCCGCCATGCCGTGTATAACGATCTCGACTCTGCCAGCCAACTGATTGATGACAACACCTGTGCGGTTATTGTGGAGCCGGTGCAGGGGGAAGGCGGCGTAGTGCCGGCAACAAACGCCTTTTTGCAGGGGCTGCGTGAATTATGCGATCGCCATAATGCGCTGTTGATTTTTGATGAAGTTCAGACCGGAGTTGGTCGTACCGGCGAACTGTATGCCTACATGCACTACGGCGTTACGCCGGACCTGCTGACGACAGCGAAAGCGCTGGGCGGCGGTTTCCCCATCGGCGCACTGCTGGCGACAGAGCGTTGCGCCAGTGTGATGACGGTCGGTACGCACGGTACAACCTACGGCGGAAACCCGCTGGCCACTGCGGTGGCGGGAAAACTGCTGGAAATTGTTAACACGCCGGAAGTGCTTAACGGAGTGAAACAGCGCCACGACTGGTTTGTGGAGCGTATTAACGCCATTAACGAACGTTTTGGGCTGTTTAGTGAAATTCGTGGACTCGGACTGCTGATTGGCTGTGTGCTGAACGCGGAATTTGCCGGGAAAGCAAAACTCATCTCGCAAGAAGCGGCCGTTGCCGGAGTGATGGTGCTGATTGCTGGCGCTAATGTGGTGCGATTTGCGCCAGCGTTAAACGTCAGCGAAGAAGAAATCGCCACTGGACTGGATCGCTTTGCGCTGGCCTGCGAACGCATTAAAGCAGGAGGTTCATCATGATGGTGATTCGTCCCATTGAACGCGCTGATATCACCGCGCTGATGCAGCTTGCCAGTAAGACCGGCGGCGGGTTGACCTCGCTACCGGCGAATGAAGCTACGCTGATGGCGCGTATCGAACGTTCGCTACAAACCTGGCGCGGTGAGTTGCCCAAAAGTGAGCAGGGATATGTGTTTGTGCTTGAAGACAGCGCCAGCGGAACCGTGGCGGGGATTTGCGCCATTGAGGTGGCGGTAGGGCTTAACGATCCCTGGTACAACTACCGGGTCGGTACACTGGTGCACGCCTCGAAAGAGCTGAACGTGTATAACGCGCTGCCGACGCTGTTTCTGAGTAACGATCACACGGGCAGTAGCGAACTTTGTTCTCTGTTTCTCGATCCGGACTGGCGTAAAGAAGGCAACGGCTATTTGTTGTCGAAGTCGCGCTTTATGTTTATGGCGGCCTTTCGTGACCGGTTCAATGAGAAGGTCGTGGCCGAGATGCGCGGCGTGATCGATGAACACGGCTACTCTCCGTTTTGGCAAAGCCTCGGCAAACGTTTTTTCTCAATGGAGTTCAGCCGGGCGGATTTTCTCTGCGGAACCGGGCAAAAAGCCTTTATTGCTGAACTGATGCCTAAGCATCCGATTTATACCCATTTCCTGTCTGACGAAGCGCAGAGCGTGATTGGTCAGGTGCATCCGCAAACGGCTCCTGCGCGGGCGGTGCTGGAGAAAGAAGGATTTCGCTACCGCAACTACGTCGATATTTTCGACGGTGGACCGACCCTGGAGTGCGATATTGACCGGGTACGGGCTATCCGTAAAAGCAGGCTGGTGGAGGTGGCTGAAGGGCAGCCTGCGCCAGGCGACTATCCTGCTTGTCTGGTTGCCAATGAAAATTATCAAAACTTCCGCGTCATGTTGGTTCGTGCCGACCCGGATACTCAGCGTCTGGTACTGACGGCGGCGCAACTGGACGCCCTGAAATGTCACGCGGGCGATCATGTACGTTTTGTGCGTCTTTGTGCAGAGGAGAAAACAGCATGACATTATGGATAAACGGCGACTGGGTGACGGGGCTGGGCGAGCGTCGGGTGAAAACCAATCCCGTAAGCGGTGATGTGCTGTGGCAGGGGAATGATGCCGATGCAGCCCAGGTAGCGCAGGCGTGCCGGGCAGCGCGCGCAGCCTTTGCCGGTTGGGCTAAACAGCCCTTTGGTGCACGCCAGGCCATTGTTGAAAAATTTGCCTCATTGCTGGAAAGCAATAAAGCCGAACTCACACAGATTATCGCCCGGGAAACCGGCAAACCCCGTTGGGAAGCTGCTACAGAACTGACGGCGATGATCAATAAAATTGCCATCTCCGTGAAAGCCTGGCATGCGCGTACCGGAGAGCATCACAGCGAATTACCGGATGGCGCAGCGACGTTGCGCCATCGCCCGCACGGCGTGCTGGCGGTTTTTGGCCCGTATAACTTCCCCGGCCATTTACCCAATGGTCATATTGTTCCGGCACTGCTGGCAGGCAACACATTGATTTTCAAACCCAGCGAGCTGACGCCGTGGACCGGTGAAGCCGTGACAAAGCTGTGGGAGCAGGCGGGATTGCCGCCGGGTGTGCTGAACCTGGTGCAGGGCGGTCGCGATACGGGGCAGGCGCTGAGCGGGCAGGACGATCTCGATGGCCTGCTGTTTACCGGCAGTGCCAATACGGGTTATCAACTGCATCGACAGCTATCCGGCCAGCCGGAAAAAATCCTCGCTCTGGAGATGGGGGGCAACAACCCGCTGATTATTGAGAACCCGGAAGATATTGATGCCGCAGTGCATCTGACTATTCAGTCCGCGTTTGTCACCGCCGGACAGCGTTGTACCTGCGCCCGTCGCCTGTTAGTTAAAAAAGGCGCGCAGGGGGATGCGTTCCTGAAGCGCCTGGTGGACGTCAGCCAGCGTTTAATGCCCGGCAACTGGGACGCAGAACCGCAGCCATTTATTGGCGGGCTGATTTCCGAACAGGCCGCGCGGCATGTTTATGATGCCTGGCAGCGTCTGGAGTCGTTAGGGGGCCGGACGCTGTTAGCGCCACGTCTGGTGCAAGCCGGAACGTCACTGCTCACCCCTGGGATCATCGAACTGACCGGGGCGGCGAACGTACCCGATGAAGAGGTCTTTGGACCGCTGCTTGGCGTCTGGCGTTATGACAGCTTTGATGACGCAATTCGTATGGCGAACAACACCCGCTTTGGATTGTCGTGTGGGTTGGTTTCCCCCGATCGCAGCCAGTTTGATCAACTGCTGCTTGAGGCGCGGGCCGGGATCGTCAACTGGAATAAGCCGTTAACCGGCGCGGCGAGTACAGCGCCGTTTGGCGGCGTTGGCGCTTCCGGGAACCATCGCGCCAGCGCGTGGTATGCCGCAGATTATTGCGCCTGGCCGATGGCAAGTCTGGAATCACCGGCCCTAACGCTGCCAACGACGCTTAGCCCCGGCCTGGATTTTTCTCGCGAGGATAAGCTATGAAAGCCCGTGAGGTAAATTTTGATGGTCTGGTGGGGCTGACCCACCACTATGCGGGGCTGTCATTTGGTAATGAGGCCTCAACCAAACATCGTTTTCAGGTATCGAACCCGCGTCTGGCGGCGAAGCAGGGTCTGCTAAAGATGAAAGCGCTGGCGGATGCGGGATTTCCCCAGGCGGTGATCCCGCCTCATGAGCGGCCGTATATTCCGGTGCTGCGTCAGTTGGGCTTTACCGGCCGCGACGAACAGATACTGGAGAACGTGGCGCGTCAGGCGCCTCACTGGCTCTCCAGCGCCAGCTCCGCATCGTCTATGTGGGTGGCGAATGCGGCAACGGTCTGCCCTTCAGCCGATGCGCTGGACGGGAAAGTGCATCTGACGGTGGCGAATCTGAATAATAAGTTTCACCGTTCGCTGGAAGCGCCGACCACCGAAGCGTTGCTACGGGCGATTTTCCGTGATGAGAATAGTTTTACGGTCCACGGCGCGTTACCCCAGGTTGCGCTATTCGGTGATGAAGGTGCGGCAAACCATAACCGCCTCAGCGGGGATTACGGCGACCCTGGCGTACAGCTGTTTGTTTACGGTCGTGAAGAAGGGAATGCGTCCCATCCGAAGCGCTATCCGGCGAGGCAATCCCGTGAGGCCAGCGAGGCGGTCGCCCGACTGAATCAGGTTAACCCGCATCAGCGCATTTTTGCCCAGCAAAACCCAGACGTTATCGATCTTGGCGTGTTTCATAACGATGTGATTGCGGTGTCGAATCGCCAGGTACTGTTTTGTCATCAGCTGGCGTTTGCCAGACAGCAGGCGTTGTTCGAGCTGTTGCGCAGTCAGGTGGCAGGTTTTACCCCGCTGGAAGTCCCTGCTGCGGAAGTGTCGGTGCAGGATGCGGTGACTACCTATCTGTTTAACAGCCAGTTACTGAGCCGTGATGACGGTTCGATGATGCTGGTCCTGCCGCAGGAGTGTCGGGAGCATGCGGGCGTGTGGCGGTATTTGAACCGTCTGCTCGAGGAAGACAATCCGATCGATGACCTGCAGGTATTCGATCTGCGTGAAAGTATGTCCAATGGCGGCGGTCCGGCATGTCTGCGCCTGAGAGTGGTGCTTACGCCACAGGAGCTGCAGGCCGTAAATCCGGCGGTTATCATGAACGATAATCTGTTTAACACGCTGAATAATTGGGTCGACCGTTACTATCGCGATCGTCTTACCGCCGCCGACCTTGCCGACCCGCAGCTGTTGCGTGAGGGGCGTGAAGCGCTGGATACGTTGACGCAATTGCTCAACCTCGGCTCTGTGTATCCCTTCCAGCAGGAGAGGACCAGCCATGGATAATTTTCTGGCCCAGACGCTGGCAGGGATAACCCCCGAGACAACCGAGGGCACAGCTCGCGGCTTTTCCTGGCAGTGGATTGGTCACGGAATTCTGGAGCTGACGCCGGACACTCCGGCGGAATATTCGCTGGTGCTGTCTGCGGGGATCCACGGTAATGAAACGGCCCCGGTAGAGATACTTGATTCAATTCTCTCCAGGCTGTTTAGCGGTGAACTAACGCTGACATGGCGGCTGCTGGTGATTCTGGGGAACCCGCAGGCGCTGGCGGCGGGACAACGTTATTGTCATAGCGACCTGAACCGTATGTTTGGCGGCCGTTGGCAGATTTTTGCCGCGAGTGAAGAAACGCACCGAGCCCATCAGCTTGAGCTGTGTCTGGAGGATTTTTATTCGCGGGCGAAAGAGCCAGTCCGCTGGCATCTGGATCTGCACACCGCGATTCGCGGCTCGCAGCATCTGCGCTTTGGCGTGTTGCCACAACGCAACGTTGCCTGGGACGAAGATTTTTTGGGATGGCTGGGAGAGGCAGGGCTGGAGGCGCTGGTTTTCCATCAGACACCTGGCGGCACGTTCACCCATTTTAGCGCTGAACATTTTGGCGCGCTGGCCTGCACGCTGGAACTGGGTAAAGCGCTGCCGTTTGGACAAAATGATCTGACTCAGTTTGCGCAGACGGCAGATGCGCTGGCGAAGCTGCTGCAGGGCGAGCGAATGTCACCGGGAGAAACATCTCCGCTGCGTTACCGCGTGGTGTCGCAAATCACGCGGCGTAGCGACGATTTCATTCTTCACATGGATAACCAGACGCTCAACTTTACCCCTTTTACAGAGGGCACCTTGCTGGCGCAGGACGGTGATGAACGTTTTACCGTCACCCATGATGTTGAATACGTTCTTTTTCCAAATCCAAACGTGGCCTGTGGTTTACGTGCCGGATTGATGCTCGAAAAATTGTGACAAATATATATGCCCTTTGGTTTATCCCTAAGGGCTTATTTTTGCGTGCTGTTTTTATTTATTACGGATTATTCCTGGTGAATTGCTTTCTTAATAATCAGGGATGAGGTATAGTTCTTCATAATCCCTTCAAAATCATCCTGTTGTAATTTTTTATTGCAACTCTACGCAATTTATTCTTTTTTTCTCCATAATTGATGAAAGTTTGTTTTTTACACTTTCATTGTTTTACCGTTGCTCTGATTAATTGACGCTTAAGCCGGTAAAGTTAATCTCGTCAACACGACATCACATTGCATAAGAGTCGCATGAGTGTCGTAAAAATAACTGAAAGAAAGGATAGAAATTATGCGTAAACTGACTGCTCTGTTTGTTGCCTCTACCCTGGCGCTGGGCGCTGCTAACCTGGCCCACGCCGCTGACACGACAACAGCTGCGCCAGCTGATGCCAAACCAATGATGCACCACAACGGTAAGTTTGCCCCGCATCACGACATGATGTTTAAAGACCTGAACCTGACCGATGCGCAGAAACAGCAGATTCGCGAGATCATGAAAGGTCAGCGTGATCAGATGAAACGTCCGCCGCTGGAAGAGCGCCGCGCAATGCACGACATCATCGCCAGCGATAGCTTCGATAAAGCGAAAGCGGAAGCGCAGATTGCGAAGATGGAAGAACAGCGCAAAGCCAACATGCTGGCGCATATGGAAACCCAGAACAAGATTTACAACATTCTGACCCCGGAACAGAAAAAGCAGTTTAATGCCAATTTTGAGAAGCGTCTGACAGAACGTGCCGCGCAGAAGGGTAAAATGCCGCAAGCTGCTGAGTAATCGTTCAGCGTCTACACTATATCATTCACGCTGTGTGTGCTGATTGCCGCACAGTGTGAAACCAAACTCAAGACCGCCGCTCTTGTCCACAACACGTTTAACGAGGTGGGCAGGATCGGCGGTTTTTTCTTTGCTGCCTCTTGCACCGCGCTTGTGACACGTTATTCTCCTGAAGCCCGCGAAAACTCCACCTGGATGGCGCGTTGTTCTTTTTTGCAAAACACCGGGTTCATCGCTAAGGCAAATCAACTCTGCTGCCGATAACAATAATCTGCAGGGTGAATATAACAATGATGATTTATGGCTGCCTGTTTACGGTGGGCTGCCGTGCTGCGCCTTTCTGGAGGGATGATGGAATACTTTGATATCCGCAAAATGCCGGTCAATCTGTGGCGAAATGGTGCGGGAGAAACGCGTGAGATTTGCTGTTTTCCGCCAGCAACACGAGATTTTCACTGGCGGGCGAGTATCGCCTCCATCGCAGCGAATGGGGAGTTTTCTCTTTTTCCCGGCGTAGAACGCGTGATTACCCTGCTGGAAGGTGGAGAAGTGACGCTGGAAGAGCCGAACACCTTCACGCATACCCTGAAACAGCATCAGCCTTTTACCTTTGCCGGTGACAAGGTGGTAAAAGCGAAGCTGACGGAAGGGCAGATGTCGATGGATTTTAATATCATGACCCGACGGGATGTCTGCCAGGCAAAAGTCAGAGTTGCCGATCGCACCTTTACGACCTTTGGTTCGCGCGGCGGCGTGGTGTTTGTTATCAGCGGAGCCTGGCAACTGGGTGATAAGTTGTTGACCGTCGATCAGGGTGCAAGCTGGCACGACGGTAAACACACGTTACGACTGCTGGAGCGCGAGGGGAAACTGCTGTTCAGCGAGATTAACTGGATGCCGGGGCATTCTCCGGACTCAGTTCAATAATGTCATATTGACCAGACAGAATAGGCCGGCAGAGAATTTTGTAGCCATCTTGATCAAAGCCGGCCGGCATTCGCGCGAGTGTAGCTGCCTCATCCAGCGTTGAAACGGCTCCCAGCCACAGCCAGTTATTGATGATATGGTACTGCGTCATTTCAGCGCGGGTTTCCTGCAGCGCAATGGCATTGCTCCACGGCCAGCAGATTACGCGCACTCTTTCCAGGGCTTCTACCAGACGCAAATGATGTGCTTCAGGGCTTTCTTTCCCGCAGCAGGCTCCGGCGCAGCGTTTAAGCGCGGAGCGAAAACAGGCGCGCCCGTGGCTGAGGGGTTCCAGCCCCAACAGGCCGTAGCACAGCTGTTGTTCATCGGCGAGGCTTTGCAGCGTCTGTAGCGCTGCGCGGCGGTTGGCAAACAGGCCAAACAGATTGGGGGCGTGGGAGAAATCAATATCTCGTGCGTAAACCACCTGAACCGTTCGGTCGGTAAGCTGCAAGGCACACAGTTGGCGATTGCGTCGCAGCCGTTTGTTAAACAGGGGCTGCTGTTCTTTGATAAGCCGCGCTTCCAGCAGCAGGGCGCCAATTTCTCCTGCCGTACAAATCCAGCTAATGCGCCTGGCCTGACGCAGCATACTCGCTTCGTCTGCGGTACGAAGATGCGCCAGCACACGGCTGCGAATATTGACGCTTTTACCAATATAAAGCGGCATGGTGTCGCTATCACTGTGAAACAGATAGACGCCTGGCGCGGTGGGAAGCGCACTCAAAAACGGGCGCAGGTGCTCGGGATATTCATAGATTGCCGCTGCCTCAAATGTCAGACGAGGGGCTGATTGACGCTGTACCACTGTTGACTCCAGATGCTGGTTATTCATCCAGTGTAGCAGTTTGAGGGCGATTAAAAAAGCGGCATGAGATTCAGCAGGCTAATGCCAGATAGGGCCAATCCTGGCGCTACCCGGCATTTTGAAGGGAATAGGATTACGCTTTTTTCCAGAAATCATCAAATACGGTGATCGGTGTGCGACGTTTATGCTCAGTTTTCACGTACCAGCCTTCAATTTTTTTCGCGACGTCGGCATCCAGCGTTTTTCCTTCCAGATAGTCGTCGATGTTGTCGTAAGTGACTCCCAGTGCGGCTTCATCCGGCAGAGAAGGGCGATCGTCCTCGAGGTCGGCAGTTGGTGCTTTCTTATATAAGTGCTCCGGGCACCCCAGCGCGGCAAGCAGTTGTTTGCCCTGGCGCTTGTTCAGACGAAATAGTGGGTTAATGTCGGTACCGCCATCGCCGTACTTAGTGAAAAATCCGGTGATGGCTTCTGCAGCATGATCGGTACCCACGACAACGCCGCTGGTCATGCCGGCGATACTGTATTGTGCCTTCATACGTTCACGGGCTTTTTCATTGCCACGCACAAAATCGCTCAGTTCAATACCCGCTTCACGCAGGGCCTGTTCGCTGGCCAGCACCGCGCCCTTAATATTGACGGTCAGTACGCGGTCCGGTTGAATAAAGGCGATGGCATCCTGGCAGTCCTGCTCATCGGCCTGAACGCCATACGGTAGGCGTACGGCAATAAACTGCAGTGCGTCATTACCCGTTTCTTTTCGCAGCTCGGTGATCGCCATCTGGCACAGTTTTCCCGCGAGCGTTGAGTCCTGTCCGCCGCTAATTCCCAACACCAGTGATTTCAGAAAGGGGTAGGTCTGCAGATACGATTTCAGGAAATCCACGCTGCGGCGAATTTCTTCTTCTGCATCGATGTGCGGTTTTGCGCCAAGCGCCTGGATTATCTCTTGCTGCAGAGTCATTTAACCCCCTCCGAAAAATAAAATGATCAAAAAAATGATGTGTTAAAGCTAACGCGTTGAGGCCCAAACGACAAGGGATGCGAGCCTGATATAGCATCATTTTGTTTTAATAGAATTTTCCGAAACCACCTAAGTATCCTCTGATTGCTTGAAAAATGCGTTGTTGTGCTCCAGGCTTATATAACACGCTGAAATACAAGAGGACGGAATATGAACAAGAATCTAACAGGAATTCTGAGCGCAGCGGCTGTTTTGACTATGCTGGCAGGGTGTACGGCCTACGATCGTACGAAAGACCAATTTGTTCAGCCCGTGGTGAAAGATGTGAAGAAAGGGATGAGCCGGGCGCAGGTAGCGCAGATTGCCGGTAAACCGTCTTCCGAAGTCAGTATGATCCATGCGCGTGGGACGTGTCAGACCTACATCCTGGGTCAACGAGATGGTAAAGCTGAGACCTATTTTGTTGCTTTAGATGACACCGGACACGTGATTAACTCTGGCTACCAGAGCTGCGCAGAGTACGACACCGACCCGCAGGCTGCGAAGAAGTAACAACTGTTTATTGCCTGAGCACTCGGGAAAACCGGCCACTGCGCCGGTTTTTTTATGTCACACGATCTTAATTATTGACGCGAATTATTTACCTGAAGTGTGAGGGTGGTCATAACGCCAGGTCAAGGAGAGACAATTTAGTTGGTCAAGGAAATACCATCCGCCGGTGCAATCCCGTATACTCATTTCAGCCACCTAAAAAAGTAATTTAGCTGACGCAAGTTACCCAGAGCATGGATGCAGGTTAGGGCTTGCGGAGTGTCTGGTGACAGATAATCGCACATGAGGATCGTTTTAATGGAAAAGAAACACATTTATCTGTTTTGTTCTGCGGGCATGTCGACTTCATTGTTGGTTTCGAAGATGCGTGCTCAGGCCGAAAAATACGAAGTACCGGTTATTATTGAAGCGTTTCCTGAAACGCTGGCCGGAGAAAAAGGTCCAGTGGCCGATGTTGTATTATTAGGTCCACAAATTGCTTATATGTTGCCCGAAATTCAGCGTTTGTTACCCAACAAGCCTGTGGAAGTGATTGACTCGCTGCTGTATGGCAAAGTCGATGGTTTAGGCGTGCTTAAGGCTGCGGTTGCAGCAATTAAAAAAGCCGCAGCAAATTAATTATTTTTTTTTAATTTTCCCGTCAAAGAGTTATTTCATTAACATTCACCGTAATTATTAATTGCGGTATTTAAGGGTATTTTTCTATGAGTAACGCTATTGCTTCACTTGAAAAGGTACTCCTTCCTTTTGCTGTAAAAATTGGAAAGCAGCCACACGTTAATGCAATCAAAAACGGTTTTATTCGTTTAATGCCGTTAACCCTCGCAGGGGCCATGTTTGTATTAATCAATAACGTTTTCCTGAGCTTTGGGGAGGGGTCGTTTTTTTATTCAATGGGCATTCGACTTGATGCTTCAACTATTGAAACGCTGAATAGTTTGAAAGGCATTGGTGGAAACGTCTATAACGGTACGCTGGGTATCATGTCATTGATGGCGCCGTTCTTTATCGGTATGGCGCTGGCAGAAGAACGCAAAGTCGACTCTCTGGCTGCCGGGCTGTTATCCGTCGCCGCGTTTATGACCGTAACGCCATATAGCGTGGGTGAAGCCTATGCCGTTGGCGCGAACTGGCTCGGCGGTGCCAATATTATTTCCGGTATTATTATCGGCCTCGCGGTCGCGGAAATGTTCACCTTTGTGGTCCGTCGCAATTGGGTAATTAAATTACCCGATAGCGTACCGACATCCGTGTCGCGCTCTTTCTCTGCGCTGATTCCTGGCTTCCTTATCCTCTCCATTATGGGGATCATCGCCTGGGCATTGAACACCTGGGGTACGAACTTCCACCAGATCATCATGGATTCCATTTCAACTCCGCTGGCATCGCTGGGTAGCGTGGTGGGTTGGGCCTACGTGATTTTTGTTCCGCTGCTGTGGTTCTTCGGTATTCACGGTTCACTGGCGCTGACCGCGCTGGACAGCGGTATCATGACGCCATGGGCGCTGGAAAACATCTCCATTTACCAACAGTTTGGTTCCGTAGACGCCGCGCTGGAAGCCGGAAAGACCTTCCACGTCTGGGCGAAACCGATGCTCGACTCCTATATTTTCCTCGGGGGTAGCGGGGCTACGCTGGGTCTGATTATCGCTATCTTCCTGGCATCGCGTCGTCCGGATTATCGTCAGGTTGCTAAACTGGCACTGCCGTCAGGCCTGTTCCAGATTAACGAACCTATCCTGTTCGGTCTGCCGATCATCATGAACCCGGTGATGTTTATCCCGTTCATTCTGGTGCAACCGATTCTGGCGGCGATTACGCTGGCAGCTTATTACTCCGGCATTATTCCACCGATTACCAACATCGCACCGTGGACCATGCCAACCGGTTTGGGCGCGTTCTTTAACACCAACGGTAGCGTCGCTGCTCTGCTGGTCGCGCTGTTCAACCTTGGTATCGCCACGCTGGTTTACCTGCCGTTCGTGGTGGTAGCCAACAAAGCGCAGAACGTTATTGATCAAGAAGAAAGCGAAGAAGATATCGCTAACGCATTGAAATTCTAAATTTAATCCGGCATGGCTTCACGGTCATGCCGGACTGAACCAGAGGAAAAAAGTATGTTGGATATCGAAAACATCGTCGACACGCAGTCAGAAGCAGAAGAACTTGAAGAAGTGGTGATGGGTCTCATCATCAACTCCGGTCAGGCGCGTAGCCTGGCGTACGGCGCGCTCAAAATGGCCAAGCAAGGCGATTTCGAGTCAGCTAAGGCTATGATGGACCAGTCCCGTCTGGCGCTGAACGAAGCGCACCTCGTGCAAACGAAACTGATTGAAGGCGATCAGGGCGAAGGTAAAATGAAAGTTAGCCTGGTGCTGGTTCATGCTCAGGACCACCTGATGACATCAATGCTGGCGCGTGAGCTGGTGACTGAACTGATTGAGCTTCACGAAAAGCTGAAATAGCGAGGAGTGCATAATGCAGCTACAGATTAACGCACCGGAAATTAAAACCGTCTATGAGCAGCAACTGTTTAATGGCAAAAATTTCCATGTGTTCATCTACAACAAAACTGAGAGCATCAGCGGGCTGCATCAGCATGACTACTACGAATTTACCCTGGTTTTAACCGGGCGCTATTATCAGGAAATCAACGGTAAACGCGTATTGCTCGAACGCGGGGACTTTGTTTTTATTCCATTGGGATCGCATCACCAGAGTTTTTATGATTTTGGGGCGACAAGGATCCTGAACGTCGGTATCAGTAAACGCTTTTTTGAACAGCACTACCACCCGCTGCTGCCATTTTGTTTCGTTGCATCGCAGGTCTATCGGGCGAATAATTCGTTTCTCACTTACATTGAAACGGTTATTGCATCATTGAACTTTCGCGAGAGTGGACTGGATGAATTTGTAGAAGTGGTCACCTTCTATATTATTAACCGGTTGCGCCATCATCGCGAAGAGCAGGTGTTGGATGATATTCCGCAGTGGCTTAAAACCACCGTGGAGACCATGCATGACAAGCGGCAGTTTAGCGAGAATGCGCTGGAAAACATGGTACACCTGTCCGCGAAATCCCAGGAGTATCTGACCCGTGCAACCCAGCGTTATTACAGCAAGACGCCGATGCAGATCATTAATGAAATCCGCATTAACTTTGCTAAAAAACAGCTGGAAATGACTAACTATTCTGTAACGGATATTGCTTACGAATCTGGCTACAGTAGTCCAAGCCTGTTTATTAAAACGTTTAAAAAGCTGACGTCATTTACACCTAATAGCTATCGTAAGAAATTAACTGAATTTAATCAGTAGATATTATTTGCCAATAACCCATTTTTTATAGCTTGCCCAAAATAGCGTCGGGACAGCCACGCTATACCTGACAAACGGGTTGAGCATAATACACGTCAGTGTTTTGACACTGAAGGGAGAAAGTATGAGCCAGAAATTAAAAGTCGTCACTATCGGTGGCGGGAGCAGCTACACCCCTGAGTTACTTGAAGGCTTTATTAAGCGCTATCATGAATTACCGGTTTCTGAATTGTGGCTGGTTGATGTCGACGATGGAAAAGAGAAGCTGGACATTATTTTTGACCTTTGCCAGCGCATGATCGATAAAGCTGGCGTGCCGATGAAGTTGTTTAAAACGCTGGACCGCCGTGAAGCGCTGAAAGATGCTGATTTCGTTACTACCCAGCTGCGCGTAGGGCAACTGAAAGCCCGCGAAAAGGATGAACGCATTCCGCTGAGTCACGGGTATCTGGGGCAGGAAACCAACGGCGCTGGTGGGCTGTTCAAAGGTCTGCGTACTATTCCGGTTATCTTTGATATTGTCAAAGATGTGGAAGAACTGTGCCCGAATGCGTGGGTGATTAACTTTACTAACCCGGCCGGGATGGTGACGGAAGCGGTCTATCGCCATACGAATTTTAAGAAATTCATCGGTGTATGCAATATTCCTGTCGGCATGAAAATGTTCATTAGCGATGTGCTGGCGCTGAAAGAGAGCGATGACTTATCCATCGATCTGTTCGGTCTGAACCATATGGTCTTTATTAAAGACGTACTGGTGAATGGTAAATCACGCTTTGATGAACTGTTGGATGGCGTGGCTTCAGGTCAACTGAAAGCCTCCACCGTGAAGAACATCTTCGATCTGCCGTTCAGTGAAGGGTTGATTCGCTCGCTGAAGCTGCTGCCGTGCTCATATTTGCTCTATTACTTCAAGCCAAAAGAGATGCTGGCGATTGAAATGGGTGAATACTATAAGGGCGGCGCTCGCGCTCAGGTGGTACAGAAAGTGGAGAAACAACTGTTTGATCTGTACAAAAATCCGGATTTGAACGTGAAACCGAAAGAGCTGGAACAGCGCGGTGGAGCCTATTACTCCGATGCGGCCTGTGAAGTGATCAACGCCATCTACAACGACAAACAGACCGAGCACTATGTCAACGTTCCGCACCATGGGCATGTTGACAATATCCCGGCAGACTGGGCGGTTGAGATGACCTGTACACTGGGACGCAACGGCGCCACGCCGCACCCACGTATTACCCATTTTGATGAGAAAGTGCTCGGCCTTATCTATACCATTAAAGGCTTTGAAGTCGCGGCGAGCAATGCGGCACTGAGCGGCGAGCTGAATGATGTGCTGCTGGCGTTGAACCTGAGTCCGCTGGTGCATTCTGACAGCGATGCCGAGATTCTGGCGCGTGAGCTGATTCTGGCGCATGAAAAATGGCTGCCAAACTTCGCCGGGTGTATCGAGAAACTCAAAAGCGAACAACACTAACTGAGGTCGGCTATGGAACGCGTACTGATTGTAAATGCGGATGATTTTGGCCTGAGTAAAGGACAAAACTACGGCATTGTTGAAGCCTGTCGCAATGGCGTGGTCACCTCGACAACCGCACTGGTTAATGGCGCAGCCATTGACCATGCGGTACAGCTGAGTCGCGACATTCCTGAACTTGCCGTTGGGATGCATTTTGTTCTGACGCTGGGCAGGCCGTTGACGGCAATGCCAGGCCTTACTCGTGACGGGTTACTGGGAAAATGGATCTGGCGGATGGCTGAAGAAGACACCTTGCCGTTGGATGAAATTTCTCAGGAACTGGCCGCGCAGTATCAGCGTTTTATTGACCTGTTCGGGCGGGAGCCAACGCATCTGGATAGCCATCACCATGTGCATATGTTCCCGCAGATTTTCCCTATCGTGGCCGGGTTTGCTGCCCAACGGGGGATTGCGTTACGGATCGATCGTCAGACGGTATTCCAGGCGTCTGACTTTCCGCAGACGTTACGGACTTCCCAGGGATTCAGCAGCGAGTTTTATGGCGAAGCGATTTCTGAAGCCCTGTTTTTGCAAACGCTTGACGCGTCAGCAGACCGGGGAGAGTCCTCGCTGGAAGTGATGTGTCATCCGGCCTTTATCGATGACATTATTCGTCAAAGTGCCTACTGTTACCCCCGCTTAACTGAGCTCGACGTGCTGACGTCTCCGTCACTGAAATATGCTATTGCGGAACGCGGTTATCGTCTTGGCAGTTTTCTGAACGTCTAACTCCTGAGTTTGCGGCGCATAATGCGCCGCATTTTTTTAGGCAGGGATCGTGTCGATTTTTCCGGCGCGTGACCAGACGCGGTGCGCAGTCATTAGCGTCAGCAGGGTATCCATAAACTGTGCGTCTGCACTGTCTGCCTCCACCACGCCTTCTTCTCCTTCAGTTTTGATATCCAACGTTGCTTTAAACTGACGCGCATCGCCAGCCAGTGCGATAGGTTTTAAGTGCTTATACGCTTCGAGTAAGTAATATCGGGCATCACCGTTCATAGCGATATCTGCGATATTGCCACACGGAACGATAACCGCATCGACGGTCAGCGATGGTGAACCCGCAAAGGTACCGGCGATTGTCAGGACGGAACCATCATCGGCAACCACATTACCCATTCGGGAATAGAGCAGTTTGGCGTGAACGCCTTTGGCCTGTAAGGCTTGCATGATGGCAAGCAGGTCGCCCGATTTCACCTGGTCATTAAGTAGAATGGCGACCACGCGGCCCTTAATCTCACCTTGCGCACCCGCATATAAACTGAGTGACGGCGCACTTTTCAAACCATTGACGTTAGCCGGTGGGGCGATTTTGGCCTGTTCCTCGGTTAGCTCAAAACCGAGATTATCGGCAACCGCCTCGGCGAGGGCTGTATCAATATGGGCTAACTGTTCGACCACTCTTTCCCGAATATAGGGGCGCGTAACTTTGCTGAGTTCGAAGCTGAATCCGCCGATAATATGCTGCTGTTCAATTGGCGTCTGACTTAACCAGAACAGGCGAGGGTGCGCATAGTATTCGCCAAAAGAGGGGCTACGTTCGCGGATTTTGTTTCCTTCAATCCGTTCCTGATATGACTCAAATCCACCGCGTTTTGGCCCCGGCGGTGTTTCACGCGGCCAGTTATCATTGATGGAATTAGGTTCATAGTTGGCAGGGTTGGTATCGATGTCCATACGATGCATGCCGTCACGCTGGAAATTATGGTACGGGCAGGTCGGGCGATTAATCGGGATTTCATGGAAGTTGGGTCCGCCCAGGCGGCTGATTTGGGTATCGGTATACGAAAACAAGCGGCCTTGCAGCAAGGGATCGTTGGTAAAATCGATACCAGGGACGATGTGTCCGGGATGAAAAGCGACTTGTTCATTTTCGGCGAAGAAATTATCCGGATTACGGTTCAGCACCATTTTACCGACGCGTTGCACCGGAACCAGCTCTTCCGGGATCAGCTTGGTCGGGTCGAGCAGGTCAAAATCGAACTTGAATTCGTCTTCTTCAGGAATGAGTTGCAGCCCCAGTTCGTATTCCGGATAATCGCCTGCTTCGATAGCTTCCCACAGATCGCGGCGATGAAAATCGGGGTCACGACCGGTAAGTTTTTGCGCTTCATCCCATACCAGCGAAGCTTTGCCCGCCAGCGGTTTCCAGTGAAAACGGACAAAGGTGGCTTTCCCTTGCGCATTTATCAACCGGAACGTGTGAATGCCAAAGCCTTCCATCGTGCGATAGCTGCGTGGAATACCCCGGTCGGACATCGCCCATATAACGTTGTGCAACGTTTCTGGCTGTAACGAGACATAATCCCAAAAGGTATCGTGGGCGCTTTGACCCTGTGGGATAGCCCAATGCGGCTCCGGTTTTACCGCATGAACGAAATCCGGGAATTTATGGGCATCCTGAATGAAGAAGACTGGCGTGTTGTTTCCCACCAGATCGAAAATGCCCTCCTCAGTATAAAATTTGGTCGCAAATCCTCGAATATCTCTGACCGTATCCGCTGAGCCTGCGCCGCCCTGAACCGTAGAGAAACGGACAAAAACCGGGGTGATTTTATTTTCATCACTCAGAAAGTCCGCTTTCGTTGTCGCGCTGAGACTGGCATAGGGCTGAAAGTAACCATGAGCGGCCGAACCTCGGGCATGTACGATCCGCTCCGGGATGCGTTCGTGATCAAAATGGGTGATTTTTTCCCGCAGGATAAAGTCTTCCAGCAGAGTTGGCCCACGGTTTCCTGCGCGCAGAGAGTTTTGATCGTCCGCGATGCGCACTCCCTGATTGGTTGTCAGAGCAAAATCTTCGCTGCCTTTACGAAAACTTTCCAGCGCGTTGAGTTTGTCACTTCTGGTGTCAGGCGCTTTTAAGCTGCCGGACGTGGTGGGCTGCATGCCTGGTGGCGTGGGTTCAGGTGTTGGCCGATGTGAACCGTCTGCTGGCGCCAGTGAGTCAAGTCCTGGCTGGGATTCGCTGGCATCATGAACCGGCGCTGAGTGATGGAGTGGGTGCTTATCATTCTGTGACATTAAACTCGTCTCCTGTTTTCATCGCTTAAAGGTCGTTGTTGCCGTCAAAAGCTTTAACTATAGACCACTTGCTCAGTGGTGCAGGAACTGACCGAGGGCGTAAAGCGCGATGAACCAGGCAAACAGCGCACGCAAGGCAGGACGTCAGGAGGCAAAATCGGCTAAGATAGCCGTTTTCTGATTTTTAGAATTAGTCTTTAGTGAAGCAACTGATTATGAAACCTCTTCGCCAACAAAATCGTCCGGTAATTAGCTATGTTCCTCGCGTGGAGCCAGCCCCACCAGAGCATGCAGTTAAAATGGATGCGTTTCGTGACGTATGGATACTGCGCGGAAAATATGTCGCTTTTGTCTTAATAGGGGAGGCGTTTCAGCGTTCGCCTGCATTTACGGTCCCGGAATCAGCGCAACGCTGGGCTAATCAGGTTCGCCAGGAAAATGAACTGAGCGATTAATGGATATAAAAAAACCGCCGGAGCATGACACTCCGGCGGTTTTTTGTTTTTCAGATCTAACAGACTTAGCGATGCGCCAGTTCGGCGTTATCGTCGCTGTCCAGAATTGTTTTATCGGTCTGTTTCAGCCATTGGCTGGTCAGCGTACCGGCTGTCATAGAACCGCTCACGTTCAGCGCAGTACGACCCATATCGATCAGCGGCTCAACGGAAATCAGCAGCGCAACCAGCGTGACTGGCAGACCCATAGCTGGCAGGACGATCAGCGCGGCAAACGTTGCACCGCCACCCACACCCGCAACCCCTGCGGAACTGACGGTGACGATACCGACCAGCGTGGCAATCCACATCGGGTCCAGCGGGTTGATCCCGACGGTCGGGGCGACCATTACTGCCAGCATTGCCGGGTACAGCCCTGCACAACCGTTCTGGCCAATGGTGGCGCCAAAGGAGGCGGCAAAAGAGGCGATGGATTCAGGCACGCCCAGACGACGGGTTTGCGCTTCAACGTTCAGCGGAATTGAGGCTGCGCTGGAACGGCTGGTGAAGGCGAAAGTCAGCACCGGCCACACCTTGCGGAAGTATTTCAGCGGGCTAACGCCGTTAACACCCAACAGGACCCCGTGTACCACGAACATAATGCCCAGACCGAGATAAGAGGCCACGACGAAGCTACCCAGCTTGATGATGTCCTGCAGGTTGGAGCCCGCAACCACTTTGGTCATCAGCGCCAGAACACCGTATGGTGTCAACTGCATCACCAAACGAACCAGCTTCATCACCCAGCTTTGCAGGGTATCGATAGCAACCAGTACACGCTCGCCTTTCGGCGCATCATCTTTCAGCAGCTTTAGTGCGGCAACACCGAGGAATGCCGCGAAGATAACCACGCTGATAATTGACGTCGGGTTAGCTCCGGTCAGATCGGCAAACGGGTTTTTCGGGATAAACGACAACACCAGCTGTGGAACGCTGAGGTCAGCTACTTTGCCAACATAGTTGGTTTCAATCGCGTTCAGACGAGCGGTTTCGGCCCCACCTTGCACCAGACCTTCCGCGGTCAGGCCGAACAGGTTGGTCACCAGAACCCCTACCAGCGCGGCAATCAGCGTAGTAAACAGCAGCGTACCGATGGTCAGGAAGCTGATTTTACCTAACTGAGAGGCGTTGTGCAGACGCGCAACGGCGCTGAGAATAGACGCAAACACCAGCGGCATGACAATCATCTGCAGCAGTTGGACGTAACCGTTGCCGACAATGTTGAACCACTGTACGGAATCTTTAAGAACCTGGCTGTCGGAACCATAAATGGTGTGCAGGGCGAGGCCAAACACCACACCCATGACCAGACCGACCAGTACTTTTTTTGCCAGACTCCACTGCTTGTGACGGGCTTGCGCCAGCACGAACAGCAGCACTACGAACACGATAATGTTCGCGATTAATGGATAGTTCATCCCCGTTCTCCTGATCTTATTATGCGTATCACCGTGTGACGGTGATTCTGTTGGCGCAAGATTAGCAGAACTGTGACTTGCCTCTTATATTCAAATGGAATTGTTTATGCCAAAAATAACTTTTTGGCTGATTTATTAGTCAACCTGGTGCGTTATAAAACGATTAAACTGCATTTGCAGCGTATTTATCATCTGTGATGACCAGCGCACCGCACTGTTCTCTTGTACGGTCTGCGGCATCCAGATTGCCCACGCGAACAGCGCCATGCACAGAAACCGCTCCAGTTGATTGCCTTTTTGCGGCACGAGGATAGGCAGACGAAAACGCCAGCGGCAGGGCCAAAGCAGGGGGACGCCCGCCGGGGTCAACATGTCGGCCAGAATGTGGCTGAGATAACCGAGAACCATACCTTGTAAGGCATCCGCTGGAATTATCCAGGTATCAGGGACTTTCAGGTAAAACGTGGCCAGCAGGGCAAAAACCGCCAGCAGGCTATGCGTAAACCCGCGATGACCAAATGCCCGGGCAATGGGCTTTGATACCCACTTCAGACGCTGCCCCAGCAGGGATTTGGGATGATCGATATCCGGCAGTAAGCACGTCAAAATGGCTGAAGGAACAATATGCCACCAGTCACCCTGCGCAAGAACGGGCGTTAGCTCGGCATTCTTGGCAAATACCGCACAGGCAATAGAAAAAAGAAGGTGACCTTCCGCCGTCATGATAAAACCCAATAAACTGTCGATTCATACAGTATAGGGGTTTTATACAGTAGGCGGAAGAGGTGACGTTGTAACCCTTTGTCACAAGTGCGCCTTTACCGCGCCAGACAACCGCCATCCACGACCAGCGTATAGCCATGTATATAGTCCGAGGCAGCACTTGCGAGGAACACGACCGGGCCTTTCAGATCATCAGGCGTGCCCCAGCGTCCGGCAGGCGGGCAATGCGATCATTGCCCGTCGTAGGATTAGCCGCGCAGGTGAGCGGCAGTGAGTTCGGTGAGCGAGGCCAGTTTGACGTCGGCCAGAACGAAGCGAGGATCGTCCTGATTTTCATGCGCAGGTACTACGATGGAACGCATACGGGCGGCTTTCGAAGCAATCATGCCGTTCACCGAGTCTTCCAGTGCTACGCAGTTTATAGGGTCAATGCCCAGTTTCGCCGCGCAATCGAGATAAACCTGCGGGTGCGGTTTGCTGTAGGGCAGTTTTTCCGCAGAAGCCAGTGCATCGAAGCTGCTGCGCAGATCAAACATGGTTAGCACTTTTTCCAGCATATGCAGCGGCGAGGCGGATGCCAGTCCTACTTTCAACCCCTGAGATTTGCACAATGCCACGGCCTCACGCACGCCCGGCAGCAGTGGTTTTGTTTCTTCAACTAACGCAATTGCCCGGGTAATGATGCGCTCGGTTACTTCCTGACGTGAGGGACCGTTCCACGGTTGTTGTGCAAACCACAAATCAACCACCATGTCGATGCGTAAGCCAAGTGTATCGGGAAGTTCATGGCGGCGGGAGATATCAACGCCTAAACTTGCTATCACATCCAGTTCGGCTTGATCCCAAAGCGGTTCAGAATCGACCAGTAATCCATCCATATCGAAAATTGCAGCAAGAATTTGACGCGGGGTTGACATCACAACCTCTCCTTTACGGGTGATAAAAGGGATTAAGAGCCAGCCTGGACGGGCTCTGAGCGTTCATTATGGCTAATTCAGCAGTATACCGCCTTTAAAGATCAGGCGAAAACGATAATCAACGGGTAAACTTAGGCCAAAATGACACGTCTTAATCAAGGGGAACTCATGACGTATCAACAAGCTGGACGCATTGCTATCTTGAAAAGGCTGGTGGGATGGGTGATTTTCATTCCCGCGCTGATTTCAACCCTGGTTTCAGTACTGAAGTTTATGTATGCGCACAGCGAAAAGCAGGAAGGGATTAACGCGGTCATGCTCGATTTTGCACACGTGATGATCGACATGATGCGTGTGAACACACCTTTTCTTAACGTGTTTTGGTATAACTCGCCGACGCCCGATTTTCAAAGTGGACTGAATCTCGTTTTTTGGCTGATTTTCATTCTGATTTTTATCGGTCTGGCGTTGCAGGATTCAGGCGCCAGAATGAGCCGTCAGGCGCGTTATTTACGCGAGGGCGTTGAGGACCAGTTGATTCTGGAACAGGCAAAGGGCAGTGAAGGGTTATCACGTGAGCAACTTGAGTCGCGTATTGTGGTACCGCACCATACGATCTTTTTACAAATTTTCCCGCTCTATATTTTGCCGGTGATCGTTATCGTGATTGGCTATTTCTTCTTTTCATTACTGGGCTTTTTGTAACTGCTGCACTATCAGGCCTGACGCGTTGCGAAACGCCAGGCCAGATAAGCAACGTGCGACTTTGCTAAGCCGCCAGTAACCTGTCCAGCGCTTTCTGCGCCACGACCAGATGCTGTCCCCCGAACAGAATAGCCCTGTTCAGCAGCGTATAGAGCTGGTAGACAGGCTGTCTGTCGAGAAAATCCAATGGTAGCGGAGAAACAGACTGATAACCGTCATAGAGTTGCGGCGGCTGATCGGTATGTAACGGCAGCATTGCCAGGTCACACTCTCTGTCCCCCCAGTAGCAGGCAGGGTCAAAGATGTACGGGCCGTTCGGGCCGAGAGCGCAGTTCCCGGACCACAAATCACCATGCAGAAGAGACGGCTGCGGCTGATGAGAAGAGAGACGATGCTGAACATGCTCGACGATGGCGTCGATATTGCCAAACGCAATGCCTTTTTCAGCGGCGAGTTCCAGCTGCCAGCCAATACGCTGCTCGGCAAAAAAGGTTGACCAGCGACGTTGCCAGGTGTTGGGCTGCGGCGTGGTAGAGAGCGCATTATCGAAGTCGAGCCCAAACTGCGGCTGATCGCTCCATTCATGCAAATGCGCCAACTGTTGGCCGAGGATAAACGCGTTGTGCGCATCAAGCGGACGGGGAGGGAGGAAATCCATCACCAGAAAGCTGTAATCTCTGTCTGCGCCTACCGCCCAGACTTTCGGTACAGACACGGTTTGACTGCGAGAAAGTAGCTCCAGCTGATCGGCTTCCGCCGTAAAGCCGGTTAACAGCTCTCTTTCATCGCATTTAACGAAAAAATCGCGCCCCGCATAGCGTAAATGCCATGCGGCGTGGATCTCTCCGCCGGGCAGTTCGTTACGCAGTTCGATTTCGCCTTCACCTAATTGCTCGCTTAAAAGACGACTGATAGCCTGCCACATGATGTCTCTCCCCATGTTGTCTGCCAGATCATAAGGTTAGCGCAAGAATGCGGTTAAAAAACACGAACTGACGCACACCACGGACGCGTCATCGCTGGAAAGGCACTTAATGTGTGTCGTTCTTCTTCACCTCGCATAGTTGTGAAGACGCCTGGTCGCACATGATTCACTGCTTTGTAATCACGTGATTTTTCATCATAGACGTATAACACCTATGCCGACAGTTTTACGGGGAAATCCCCTTGTAGCTAAACAAGAGGAAGCCGTTATTACTGAGCCAGATACGCGTATATTTTTTGCGTATCGTCTAAAGCGCACAGACGCGTACCCTGATTCAGGGTGGCGGCGCTACCTGCGGCGACACCGTAACGAACAATATCTGCAAAAGGTGCGCTCTCAGCCAGTTTAAGCGTCATGGCCCCGACCATACTGTCGCCCGCGCCTACGGTACTTTGACTCTTCACTGGTGGCGGAACCACCTGGACACAGGTTTCACGATCAACGCCCAGCGCTCCTTGTGGTCCAAGCGAGACCACTACGCGATGCGCTTTTCCGCTTTGCACGATTTCCTGCGCGGCGTTGCGCACATCATCGGGCTGCGTGAGTTCGCGATTCACCAGCGCGCTCAGTTCTTTAAGGTTGGGTTTGACCAGTTCGATATTGCCGATGGTTAATGCTGCCGCCAGCGCTTCGCCAGAACTATCGACGATACAGCGAATCCCTTGTTTTTGTGCTGTGGTAATGAGCCGGGTCAGCTTCTCAAGCTGTACGCCAGGCGGCAAACTGCCGCTGATAACCAGCAGTGCGCCAGACTCAATTTCCAGCACCTGATCCTGAAGTTGGTAGAACTCATCATCGGTGAGCGCAGCGCCTGGCATGACGAAGCGATACTGTTCGCCGCTGGACTCAACGTGCACATGGAGATTTTGTCGGGTCCAGTCTTTAGCTTCGACGGTGGATACGGGAACATTTTCGTCGGCGAGCAAAGTAACAAGATGCTCTCCGGTGGCGCCACCCGCAGGGAAGATGGCCGTAGCGGTGCCGCCAAGATGGGCAATTGCGCGAGCGACGTTGATGCCACCGCCGCCGGGTTCAAAAACCGGCGAGGTACAGCGAAGCTTACCTTCCGGGTAGATTTGCGGCGTGATTGTTGCGCTATCGAGAGAGGGCGCAAGTGTTAACGTATAGATACGTACCATCTTTACCTCCTGTTAGGCTGTCCTCAGTCTGGCACTTAACCCCCCGAAAGTGAAGTAATTAACAACATGATTTTTCATATCTTTATTTAAAATAATCGCGTTAAAGATATATAAATAAAAAAACGGTTTAGGAACGCTCTTATTCAAAAAATGAAATAAGAATTTATTGCTATGTTATTCGAGTCTTTTTATAATTTGTTACCTTTCAAGGGTCTTTTGTCATTGATCCATATGAAAGTTTCCGAGACCGTTATGGTCTCTTTTTTTGTTGTACGGACTCTTAATAAATGAAGCTTTTGAAGACAGTGCCCGCAGCGTTACTGCTGACGGGTGGCCTGCTTGCGTCAATGCAGGCTGCCGCCGATGATTCCGTTTTTACTGTCATGGATGACCCTTCCAGCGCGAAAAAACCCTTTGAAGGTAACCTGAACGCGGGATATCTCGCCCAGTCAGGCAACACAAAAAGTTCTTCTTTAACTGCAGACACCACCATGACCTGGTACGGTCAAACTACGGCGTGGTCTTTGTGGGGAAATGCCAGCAATACCTCCTCAAATGATGAGCGTTCATCGGAGAAATATGCCGTAGGTGGCCGTAGTCGTTATAACATGACCGACTATGATTATCTCTTTGGTCAGGCAAGCTGGCTGACCGACCGTTACAACGGCTATCGCGAGCGTGACGTGCTGACCGCAGGTTATGGTCGTCAGTTCCTAAACGGACCAGTGCACAGCTTCCGTTTTGAATTCGGTCCTGGTGTGCGCTATGACGAGCACACGGATGGCACCACCGAAACACAGCCGCTGGGCTATGCGTCCGGGGCCTATGCGTGGCAGATGACGGACAATACTAAGTTTACGCAAGGGGTGTCGGTATTTGGTGCTGACGATACAACGCTCAATTCTGAAACGGCCTTGAACGTTGCCATCAACGAACACTTTGGGTTAAAGGTGGCTTACAACGTTACCTGGAACTCTGAACCACCGGCAACAGCGCCGGAGCATACCGATCGTCGTACTACTGTGTCACTCGGCTATCGTATGTAATGACAAGCCGGGTCAAATAATTGGCCCGGCTTTTCTCAATAACGTTAAATTTATTTAATATTAAATCTGTGTTTTATTTTTAATACTTATCAATAACGCGCTATTTTCAGACGAATTCGATTTAATTGATAAATACAACGGAACCGGAACAGCGTGTGCCAGTATTTTAACCCCAGATCATCGCAGCCCAACGTAGCATCAGCATTGCCGCACAAATAACGAGCAGTATTACAACCATCTTCCAGTGTTTCTTCGCAAAGCGATTTGTTGGCATTGTCCTTTTCCTGCTCAGGTTAGATGACTTTATACAAGTGTAACAAAAACGTCAGGGTGTCAGTGAATTGATTTACATCATAGAGTGCGCGTTGATTGTTGCTTTGATCAGCTCGTAATGCCGTGTACACTGTCAAACGGTGTTATCAAAAAGCGGGTGTAGGTCCAGTGTAGCCATTAAGGCGACCAGTGACATATTTCGCAGAGTGAAGCGGGAATCAGCCCACACCTTTTTGATGATTTTAAATATTGAATCTTTGTATGTGATCTTACGTGTGGGTCACCACTGCAAATAAGGATATAACATGCCTGTTATTACTCTTCCTGATGGCAGCCAACGCCATTACGACCACGCTGTAAGCCCCATGGATGTTGCGCTGGACATCGGTCCAGGTCTGGCGAAAGCCACTATTGCTGGCCGTGTTGACGGTGAGCTGGTAGATGCTTCCGATCTGATTGAGCATGATGCGAAGCTCTCCATCATCACCGCGAAGGATGAAGAAGGTCTGGAGATCATTCGTCACTCCTGTGCGCACCTGTTAGGGCACGCGATCAAACAACTCTGGCCGCACACCAAAATGGCGATCGGACCGGTTGTTGATAACGGTTTTTACTACGATATCGATCTTGACCGTACGCTAACCCAGGAAGATGTCGACGCGCTCGAGAAGCGGATGCACGAGCTCGCTGAGAAAAACTACGATGTCATTAAGAAGAAAGTCAGTTGGTACGAAGCGCGTGAAACCTTCGTGAAGCGTGGCGAGACCTATAAAGTCTCCATTCTTGATGAAAACATTGCCCATGATGACAAGCCTGGCTTGTACCATCATGAAGAATATGTCGATATGTGCCGTGGCCCGCACGTGCCGAACATGCGTTTCTGTCATCACTTCAAACTGATGAAGACCGCTGGGGCATACTGGCGTGGCGACAGCAATAATAAGATGCTGCAGCGTATTTATGGTACTGCATGGGCCGATAAAAAAGCCCTGAATGCCTACCTGCAACGTCTGGAAGAAGCGGCCAAACGCGACCACCGTAAAATCGGTAAGCAGCTTGACCTGTATCATATGCAGGAAGAAGCGCCGGGTATGGTGTTCTGGCACAATGATGGCTGGACAATCTTCCGTGAACTGGAAGTCTTTGTTCGCTCAAAACTGAAAGAATACCAGTATCAGGAAGTTAAAGGTCCGTTCATGATGGACCGCGTGCTGTGGGAAAAAACAGGTCACTGGGATAACTACAAAGATGCGATGTTCACGACCTCCTCTGAGAACCGTGAATACTGCATTAAGCCCATGAACTGCCCGGGCCACGTGCAGATCTTCAATCAGGGTCTGAAATCCTATCGTGATCTGCCGTTGCGTATGGCCGAGTTTGGTAGCTGCCACCGTAATGAGCCGTCAGGCGCGCTGCATGGCCTGATGCGTGTTCGTGGCTTCACTCAGGATGATGCACATATCTTCTGTACAGAAGAGCAGATCCGTGATGAAGTTAACGCTTGCATTCGTATGGTCTACGATATGTATAGCACCTTTGGCTTCGAGAAAATCGTCGTCAAACTGTCCACTCGCCCCGAAAAACGTATCGGTAGCGATGAAATGTGGGACCGTGCTGAAGCTGACCTGGCCGTTGCGCTGGAAGAAAACAACATCCCGTTTGAGTACCAACTGGGTGAGGGCGCATTCTACGGTCCGAAAATTGAATTTACCCTGTATGACTGCCTCGATCGTGCATGGCAGTGCGGTACTGTACAGCTGGACTTCTCTCTGCCGTCCCGTTTAAGCGCCTCTTATGTTGGCGAAAACAACGAGCGTCAGGTGCCGGTTATGATTCACCGCGCAATTCTTGGGTCGATGGAACGTTTCATCGGTATCCTGACCGAAGAGTTCGCTGGCTTCTTCCCGACCTGGCTTGCGCCAGTTCAGGTTGTCGTCATGAACATCACCGATTCACAGTCTGAATACGTCAACGAATTAACGCAGAAACTACAAAATGCGGGTATTCGTGTAAAAGCAGACTTGAGAAATGAGAAGATTGGCTTTAAAATCCGCGAGCACACTTTACGTCGTGTCCCTTATATGTTGGTCTGTGGCGACAAAGAGGTAGAAGCAGGCAAAGTTGCCGTGCGCACCCGTCGTGGCAAAGACTTGGGCAGCCTGGACGTAAATGAAGTGATTGAGAAGCTGCAACAAGAGATTCGCAGCCGCAGTCTTCAACAACTGGAGGAATAAGGTATTAAAGGCGGAAAACGAGTTCAAACGGCACGTCCGAATCGTATCAATGGCGAGATTCGCGCCCTGGAAGTTCGCTTAACAGGTCTGGAAGGCGAAGCTTTGGGTATTGTGAGTCTGAGAGAAGCGATCGAAAAAGCTGAAGAAGCTGGAGTAGATTTAGTTGAAATCAGCCCTAACGCCGAACCGCCAGTTTGTCGTATTATGGACTACGGCAAGTTCCTTTATGAAAAGAGTAAGTCTTCTAAGGAACAGAAGAAAAAGCAAAAAGTTATCCAGGTTAAGGAAATTAAATTCCGTCCTGGCACCGACGATGGCGATTACCAGGTAAAACTCCGCAGCCTGGTACGCTTTCTGGAAGATGGCGATAAGGCTAAGATCACGCTGCGTTTTCGCGGTCGTGAGATGGCCCACCAACAGATCGGTATGGAAGTGCTCAACCGCGTCCGTGACGATCTGAGTGAACTGGCAGTAGTCGAATCCTTCCCTACGAAGATCGAAGGCCGCCAGATGATCATGGTGCTCGCTCCTAAGAAGAAACAGTAAGGCCTTCAAGTAGCAATGTCTGTGGAGCCTGCGGGTTCCACAGCCGTTGTTCGCCTACGTTTCGTTTATTAACAATGCGAAGTGGAAGTTATTAAAATGCCAAAAATTAAGACCGTACGCGGTGCTGCTAAGCGCTTCAAAAAAACCGGTGGTGGTGGATTTAAGCGTAAGCACGCAAACCTGCGTCATATTCTGACCAAAAAATCTACTAAGCGTAAACGTCACCTGCGTCCAAAAGGCCTCGTTTCTAAAGGCGATCTGGGTCTGGTTATCGCGTGCCTGCCGTACGCATAAGCCGTTAACGTTTAATTAATTTTTTTACTAAGAATATAGATACAGGAGAGCACATATGGCTCGCGTAAAACGTGGTGTAGTTGCCCGTGCACGTCACAAGAAAATTTTGAAACAAGCTAAAGGCTACTACGGTGCGCGTTCTCGCGTATACCGCGTTGCCTTCCAGGCTGTTATCAAAGCTGGTCAGTACGCTTATCGTGACCGTCGTCAGAAAAAGCGTCAGTTCCGTCAACTGTGGATTGCGCGTATCAACGCAGCAGCACGTCAGAACGGTATTTCTTATAGCAAATTCATCAACGGCCTGAAAAAAGCCTCTGTTGAAATCGACCGTAAGATCCTGGCTGACATCGCAGTATTCGACAAAGTAGCGTTCACCGCTCTAGTCGAAAAAGCGAAAGCAGCTCTGGCATAAGCCGGTGAAAAGAGGGAGCCTGGCTCCCTCTCTTTTATTTGTAGTGCAATCAATTGGTTGACAATTTATCCGTAAGCCTTTTCAATAAAGGTTGTCCGGTTTTTACCACACAAGGTAACGCAAGCATGAATGCTGCTATTTTCCGCTTCTTCTTTTACTTTAGCACCTGAACTCAGGAGGCTTGCGCGTGAAAGAAGAAACGGAAAACAGCGCCTAAAAGCCTCCCTGGTGGAGGCTTTTTTTATACACGTTATCCTTCAGGCTGCCTCTGCGTTGGCTGCAGTCGCTTACCCCAGTCACGTATTTGTCTGAGGATTAGCGCTCTACTGTTGTCTTGACTCAGCCAGAATGATTTTGTGTATATACGAGCGACTAGTGAATATCGCAACATAACGAGGAAAACCATGTCACATCTCGCAGAGCTGGTTGCCAGTGCAACGGCCGCCATTAACCAGGCTTCAGATGTTGCCGCGTTAGACAATGTCCGCGTCGAATATTTGGGCAAGAAAGGGCACCTGACCCTTCAGATGACTACCCTGCGTGAACTGCCGGCAGAAGAGCGCCCGGCAGCAGGTGCGGTGATAAACGAAGCCAAAGAGCAGGTTCAGCAAGCGCTGAACGCGCGTAAAGCCGAATTAGAAAATGCCGCGCTGAATGCTCGTCTGGCTGAAGAAACGATCGATATCTCCTTGCCTGGGCGTCGTATCGAAAACGGCGGTTTGCATCCGGTAACGCGGACTATCGATCGCATTGAAAGTTTCTTTGGTGAGCTGGGCTTTACCGTGGCGACCGGTCCGGAAATCGAAGATGACTATCATAACTTCGATGCGCTGAACATTCCTGGCCATCACCCGGCGCGCGCTGACCACGACACTTTCTGGTTTGATGCGACGCGTCTGCTGCGCACGCAGACTTCCGGCGTGCAGATCCGCACCATGAAAGAAAAACAGCCGCCGATCCGTATTATCGCTCCGGGCCGCGTATATCGTAACGACTACGATCAGACGCACACCCCAATGTTCCATCAGATGGAAGGGCTGATTGTTGATACCAACATCAACTTCACCAACCTGAAAGGCACGCTGCACGATTTCCTGCGCAACTTCTTTGAAGAAGACCTGCAGGTTCGTTTCCGTCCTTCCTACTTCCCGTTCACCGAACCTTCTGCGGAAGTCGATGTGATGGGTAAAAATGGCAAATGGCTGGAAGTATTGGGTTGCGGAATGGTTCATCCGAATGTGCTGCGTAACGTCGGTATCGATCCGGAAATCTACTCTGGCTTTGCATTCGGTATGGGTATGGAGCGTCTGACCATGCTGCGTTACGGCGTAACCGATCTGCGTTCTTTCTTCGAAAACGATCTGCGTTTCCTCAAACAGTTTAAATAAAGGCAGGATAAAACAATGAAATTCAGTGAACTGTGGTTACGCGAATGGGTAAACCCGGCGATTGATAGCGATGCGTTGTCAAACCAAATCACGATGGCGGGTCTGGAAGTTGACGGTGTGGATCCTGTTTCTGGCGCGTTCAACGGCGTTGTGGTGGGCGAAGTGGTTGAGTGCGCTCAGCATCCGAACGCTGACAAACTGCGCGTCACCAAGGTGAATGTCGGCGGCGACCGCCTGCTGGATATCGTCTGCGGTGCGCCAAACTGCCGTCAAGGGCTGAAGGTGGCTGTAGCAACCGTTGGTGCCGTTCTGCCGGGCGATTTCAAAATCAAAGCCGCGAAACTGCGCGGTGAGCCGTCTGAAGGCATGCTGTGCTCGTTCTCCGAGCTGGGCATTTCCGACGATCACAACGGTATTATCGAACTGCCTGTCGATGCACCAATTGGTACCGATATCCGTGAATACCTGAAACTTGACGATAATACTATCGAAATCAGCGTCACTCCGAACCGCGCCGACTGCTTAGGCATTATCGGTGTGGCACGTGACGTAGCTGTATTGAACAAAGCCCCTCTGGTTGAGCCGGAAATAGCGCCAGTAGCCGCAACCATTAGCGACGTCCTGCCGATTCAGGTCGACGCGGTGGAAGCCTGCCCACGCTATCTGGGCCGCGTGGTGAAAGGCATTAACGTTAAAGCGCCGACCCCGCTGTGGATGAAAGAAAAACTGCGTCGTTGCGGTATCCGCTCGATCGATGCCGTGGTTGACGTGACTAACTATGTGCTGCTCGAATTGGGCCAGCCGATGCACGCATTCGACAAAGACCGCATTGAAGGCGGGATTGTTGTCCGCATGGCAAAAGAAGGTGAAACCCTGGTATTGCTGGACGGCAGCGAAGCGAAGCTGAATGCGGATACGCTGGTGATTGCGGACCATAACAAAGCGCTGGCAATGGGCGGCATCTTTGGTGGCGAGCACTCCGGTGTGAATGATGAAACGCAAAACGTCCTGCTGGAATGCGCGTTCTTCAGACCGCTGTCTATTACCGGTCGCGCACGTCGTCACGGTCTGCACACCGATGCGTCTCACCGCTATGAGCGTGGTGTCGATCCGGCGCTGCAACATAAAGCCATGGAGCGTGCTACGCGCCTGCTGATTGATATCTGCGGCGGCGAAGCGGGTCCAATTATTGACGTGACGAACGAAGCCTCGCTGCCAAAACGCGCAACCATTACGCTGCGCCGTAGCAAACTGGATCGTCTGATCGGACACCATATTGCGGATGAGCAGGTGAGCGATATTCTGCGCCGTCTGGGTTGTGATGTCACGGAAGGGCAAGATGAGTGGAAAGCGGTAGCGCCGAGCTGGCGTTTCGATATGGAGATCGAAGAAGACCTGGTCGAAGAAGTCGCCCGTGTATACGGTTATGACAATATCCCGAATACGCCAATTCAGGCGGGTCTTATCATGGGTACGCATCGTGAAGCGGATTTGTCGCTGAAACGCGTAAAAACCATGCTGAATGACAAAGGCTACCAGGAAGTTATTACCTACAGCTTTGTCGACCCGAAAGTCCAGGCGCTGCTGCACCCGGGTGAAGAAGCGCTGTTGCTGCCAAGCCCAATCTCGATTGATATGTCGGCAATGCGTTTATCCCTGTGGACCGGCTTGCTGTCTACGGTAGTGTACAACCAGAATCGTCAGCAAAACCGCGTGCGTATTTTCGAAACGGGTTTACGTTTCGTACCGGACACGCAGGCTAATCTCGGGATCCGTCAGGATCTGATGCTGGCGGGTGCGATCTGCGGTAACCGTCATGATGAACACTGGAATCTGGCAAAAGAGACCGTTGATTTCTATGATCTGAAAGGCGATCTGGAAGCGGTTCTCGACCTGACCGGCAAGCTGGCGGATATTCAATTCAAAGCTGAAGCGAATCCAGCACTGCATCCGGGGCAGTCTGCGGCGATTTATCTGAAAGGTGAACGCATTGGTTTCATTGGGGTTGTTCATCCTGAACTTGAACGTAAACTGGATCTGAACGGTCGCACTCTGGTGTTTGAACTGGAGTGGAACAAGCTCGCAGACCGCGTGGTGCCTCAGGCGCGTGAAGTTTCTCGCTTCCCGGCGAACCGTCGCGACATCGCAGTCGTTGTGGCAGAAAACGTTCCCGCTGCGGATATTTTATCCGAATGTAAGAAAGTTGGCGTAAATCAGGTAGTTGGCGTAAACTTGTTTGACGTGTACCGCGGTAAGGGTGTTGCGGAGGGTTATAAGAGCCTCGCTATCAGCCTGATCCTTCAGGATACCAGCCGTACACTTGAAGAAGAGGAGATTGCCGCTACCGTCGCCAAATGTGTAGAGGCATTAAAAGAGCGATTCCAGGCATCATTGAGGGATTGAACCTATGGCGCTTACAAAAGCTGAAATGTCAGAATATCTGTTTGATAAGCTTGGGCTTAGCAAGCGGGATGCCAAAGAACTGGTCGAGCTGTTTTTCGAAGAGATCCGTCGTGCTCTGGAAAATGGTGAGCAGGTAAAACTCTCTGGTTTTGGTAACTTCGATCTGCGTGATAAGAATCAACGTCCGGGCCGTAATCCGAAAACGGGCGAAGATATTCCCATTACAGCACGGCGCGTGGTGACCTTCAGACCCGGACAGAAGTTAAAAAGCCGGGTTGAAAACGCAACGCCGAAAGAAGAGTAATCTGAACTAACTAAAAAGGCCGCGAATGCGGCCTTTTTTCTTAGTGGGCCAGAAGGAAAAACAGCCCGGTCAGTGCTGCGCTCAGCAGGTTAGACAACGTGCCCGCCAGGATCACTTTAAGCCCCATTTTAGCAATGAAACTTTTTTTCCCCGGCACAATCCCCCCCAGTACGCCAATCAATGCAGCAGGAGAGGACAAATTGGCAAACCCAGCCAGCGCCATGATCGTTATTATCTGCGAATATTCCGACAGTTGGTCTTTCATTGGAATAAAGCTGGTATACGCGACGAACTCATTCAACACCAATTTTTGACCTAACAGGCTGCCAATTTGCAAGACTTCGTTAGCGGGAATGCCCAACAGCCAGGCAACCGGAGCAAAGAGGTAACTAAAGATAAATTGTAGCGTGACGTTACCATAGCCGAAAAAGCTACAAAACCAGCCCAACAAGCCGTTCACCATAGCAATTAATGCAATCAGTGCCAGAAGCATTGCCCCCACGTTAGCGGCGAGCTTCAGCCCGATAGTCGCGCCATTTGTCGCCGCTTCAACGATGTTGATAGGCTTTTCATCTTGACCAAGCATATCGCCTGACACGTCGGCAGTGTTTTCGGGTTCCGTTTCTGGAAACAGCATTTTCGCCATTAACAGACCGCCTGGTGCTGACATAAAAGAGGCGGCTACCAGATAGCGAATTTCGATCCCCATACTGGCATAGCCAACCAGCACTGAGCCTGCGATAGAGGCCACACCACCTGTCATGAGGGCAAACAGTTCTGAGCGCGTCATGCGTGGCGCATAAGGCTTCATCAGGACGAAGACGTCAGTATTGCCCGCAAAAATATTGGCCGTTGCAGCCATGGATTCTGCCGGGCTGGTGCGTAGCAGTTTATGGATACCCGTACCGATGAGACGGATAATCCACTGCATGATGCCCAGGTAGTACAGCACGGAGAACAATGCCGACATAAAAATGATAATCGGCAGAACATGCACGGCAAATACAAACCCCATTTTGAACTGTCCGAGATTACCGAAGAGAAAGTTAATCCCTTCCGACGAATAGTTCAGCATGCCTGACAGACTGTTTGATATGGCGAGTAAGATTTTTTCCCCTAAGGGGACATACAGGATAAATGCAGCAAAAAGAGCCTGGATTGCAAAGGCGCCGCCAACGGTGCGAAACCGGATAGCTTTGCGATTTTCTGAACATAGCCAGGCAACGAGTAACAGGACAACAATGCCAAGTATGACGATGAGTATCTGCATGGTTTATCCCTCATCGGCATCAATGATGCTACGGAAAAGATCTTTAAAGAGAGCATCCCGCTCAATAAATTTTACGACCTGAATGACGTGACGGCGGTTATCAAAACTCCAGCTCAGATTGTCATTGATCAAAGGGGATGTACGGTATTCACAGGTGAACCAGTCAGGATTCAGGACATAGCCAACCGTAGTGATATCCCAAATGACTTTGCGGGATGCAAAACCAATCCAGGGGCATCGCGGGGCAATTTCAGCAAAGTAGCTACCAATGCGGCTGGTCTCTGCAAAATAGTGCTGCATCTCTGGGACCGATGAGGCCATAGTGTTAGCCACGCCAAAGCAGGGGATTTGGGTGAGCGCTACGCCGCTATCAAAAAGCACCCGACTCGCCGCAATGTCCTGCATCAGGTTGAATTCATGATTATCTTTCCAGGCATAACTGTTACCCCCAAGCCAGATGACATGAATCTTTGTGACGATGTCCGGCGCGAGGAGCAGTGCGTTAGCGATATTGGTCGGCGCGGCGATTGCGAGTACATGTAATGTTTGCTCAGCCGTTCTTGCCCGGTTAATCAAATCCTTTACTGCAGCTGACATCTCCGGCTGATTGCTATCTTTCAGATAGCGTGTTGAACCCTGGAATATTTGCGGTATGTTTTCGCGGCGGGGGAGTTTGTTAAATACGCGATAGATCTCATCGACGCTCAGTTGCATGCCTACTGCGGGATCGTCAACATATGTGTGCGAGCCCTCTTTACCAAAATAGTGGTTGGTAAACGGAGCGGCGTAAACAGCTTGCAGATCGAGGCGCTCCGGGTGTAAGAATGCCCAGGCAATGGCCATCTGATCGTCAATTTCATTGTAGGTATCGCTGTCAATAATGATAGGCACTTTGCCATGCTTAGGTGGCGTAATTAAGGCAATACGCTGCGCTGAAGTTAATTCAGGCCAGTGGATACTTAACATCGTTAATGTTCCTTAAGTTAGAAGTCGTAGGCCAGTCGATAAATGAGAATATCGCCATATCCATCCGCACCAAGTTTGTTATAGAAGTATCGATACATTAATGTGGTGGATATATGAGGCATGATTTTCCAGGTAATATTCAGACCGCCGTTTAAACCATTGCTACCATGATTGTTAGCGGTATAGTCATCATTACGGTCAAGTTCTATTTCATTCCAATTGGACAGTAAGAAGTCCTGATTGAGAAGATTGAAAGCATAACCAGCGTTCCATCCAATTGAGAAACCATTGAGTCCATTAATATCATAAGCTGGGCCAAAATTACTGTGTGCGGTAATGTACTGACGAGCAATCCAGGGTTTAAACCACCATCCATCGCCTTTCAGGTCGGTATAGCCAAGCCCAATAAATTGATTCGTCTCTTTAAAATTGGGACTTTGCGAATTATAGACTTTTGTAAATAGGCTGGCACCCGTTTTCCAGAGGTAGGTATGGATTTCACCATTCGCAGTCTGCCCCTGATTTCCCTCGTCGTCTAGGATATTTTCAAAATCATAAAAACCGTACATTTCACCCCAATCAAAACCAATACCTCCCTCAATACCAATTAAGGCTTGTTCATATTCGAGGTCTTTAACACCGGCATCCCAGGATTGATAGTCAAAATGTATATTTCCCCAGCCGTATTGTTGTTCAGCTAATGAGGAAAAAGCTACGCACGATAATAAAGCCCCGAAGGCGATTTTTTTCATTTTATATCCCTATTTTGGTGGTGGATTAATATCAGTATTTAGTACAAACTAATCGTTTTAATACGAGTTCATGGGATGGCATATTGGCTGCACCTTCACGCTCTACGGCCAGTGCTGCAAATACACAGGCGTAATGAATTGCGTTGGCAATATTTTCTCCACAGGCAAGTCGTGCCGCGAGTGCACCATTAAATGCATCACCGGCGCCGGATGTATCAATATTAACGGCGGGATATGCCGGGAACTGTTGGTGTGTAGATCCATCAAATAACCAGCACCCATCTTTGCCTAACGTAATTAGAATATATTGTGGTCCCATTTGGTGCATGGTTTCGGCGGCCTGACGAATATCGTCTGGCGTACGAATAGCCTTGCCAATTATCGCCTCTGCTTCTGTGAGGTTTGGGGTTAGGATGTGTGTCCAGCGGAGAAGGTCTGTCACCTCCTTGCGCCATGGCGCTGGATTCAGGATTGTCATCACCCCGGCGGCATGTGCGAACTTAATAGCTTGAGCTGTAGCGTCAGGATTGTTTTCCATCTGCGTCAAAAAAACATTGGCGGTGCCTATCTCGTCATAACAGGATATAATTTCTTCACTCGTTATTTCCTGATTAGCCCCGGGATTAATAACGATTACATTATCGCCAGCCTCTTCGGATATCATCACTACGGCACTGCCGGTTGGTGCATCATTTTTGGTAAAGATGGTTAGTTTTTCTAATCCTACGCCATTTAAAAAATGCTGGGCTTTGGTTGAAAACTCATCTTCACCTAATTTGACTGTAAAATAAGTGCGAGCATTGGCTTGTGCGGATGCTATCGCCTGGTTGCTGCCTTTCCCTCCGGGTAAACAACAGGAAAAAAGCGCGCGCGTGGTTTCCCCTGAAATAGGAAAGCGGTGAAGCCGATAGACTAAGTCGGTATTAAATGAACCCAGGATGTAAACTTTCCCATTGTTTTCGTTCATTGATATTTCTCGTTCGATCTTTGATTGGTTAATGATGATATTTTGGTGCAAATAAAGAGAGTTGTTCTCATATAATGGGAATGCATTGTCGTGATTATATACAGCACCTCCATAGCATGAGCGGACATGTCCTGTTTTTACGAGGTCATTGATGTCGCGGCGGAGTGTTCTTTCCGTAACATCAAGTACCTTAACAAGAGATGATATTTTTACACTTCCTTGTTTTTTGAGTAGTTTTAAAATATAGCGAAGACGCTGTTTTTTGTAACGACAGGGCATCTAATCCTCACTTTTCATGAATGTGATGAGAGGTCCATGTAATAAGTTTATTTTGTCTATACGTTAATTTTTTTTGGTGAATGAATTTATTTGTTGAATAAATAGTTAAAGATCTGATTACCACTAAGTACACCGATGATACCAAATACACCAGGCCAGGCAGTAGGGGCTGGAATGGGTAGTTTTATTAATGTAAATATGAAACCAATAATTGCACCGGCAATAAGCGAAAGAATTATATCCATAAGATAATTCCTGAGGGTGTTATGATGATGCAAAGACTACACAATATATTTACGTATTGATGAGAAGATAATCACACAAAACTTCTGCAACCGGACATTCTGTCCGGTTGTGGTTATTTATTTAATCTCAGGAACGATATTAATAATGACTGCTACTACCTGGTATTGCTGCCAGCATTGCATTATGCAAAAGACTAAGGTTCATGCTGTTTTGGGCCATTGCCTCATTTGCGGTAGAGCTTCCTTCCATGTTTTTTGCTTTCATCGTAAAATTAATGAGATAACCCATAAAAAAAGTATAAACATGCAACCTTTTGCACAATTACAACGTCGGCGAGACCGATACTGGTTAGGCACTTTATCGCTGTTGCTATTGGTCATGCTCGTGATTAGCTTATGCGCAGGAGAACAGTGGATCGCCCCCGGCGACTGGTTCAGCGCCCGCGGCGATCTGTTCGTCTGGCAAATCCGATTTCCCCGTACCCTCGCCGTTTTGCTGGTAGGCGCTGCGTTGGCCTTATCTGGCGCAGTGATGCAAGCTCTCTTTGAAAACCCGCTCGCAGAGCCTGGATTACTGGGCGTGTCTAATGGCGCGGGAGTCGGGCTCATCGCGGCGGTGCTGCTGGGGCAGGGGCAGCTCCCCGGCTGGGCGCTGGGTTTATGCGCCATCGCTGGGGCGCTGATTATCACGCTTATTCTGCTCCGTTTTGCCCGCCGTCATTTGTCTACCAGCCGTCTGCTGTTGGCGGGGGTGGCGCTGGGCATTATCTGTAGCGCGCTGATGACATGGGCCATCTACTTCTCCACTTCTTTTGATTTGCGACAGCTAATGTACTGGATGATGGGGGGCTTTGGCGGCGTTGACTGGCATCAGGCCTGGCTCATGGTGGCGTTGATTCCGGTGCTGGTGTGGATATGCTGTCAGTCGCAGCCGATGAATATGCTGGCGCTGGGGGAGACTTCTGCACGTCAGTTGGGATTGCCATTATGGTTCTGGCGCAACCTGCTGGTGGTCGCCACAGGCTGGATGGTTGGCGTAAGCGTGGCTCTGGCGGGAGCGATTGGCTTTATTGGGCTTGTGATCCCACATATTCTGCGGCTGTGCGGCTTAACCGATCATCGCGTGTTACTGCCGGGCTGCGCATTGGCTGGCGCTATCGTATTACTGTTGGCTGATGTTGTCGCGCGTCTGGTGCTGGCCTCGGCTGAGCTGCCAATTGGCGTGGTGACGGCCACCATGGGCGCACCGGTATTTATCTGGCTATTGTTAAAAGCCGCGCGCTAGAACGCGTTGATTCGGTCTATGATTAAAAACTGAAAATCCACCTGTTGTTCTGGAGATGCTATGCAAAACACTATCCTCGATACAGACGTGACGACCATCGACGGCGAGGTGACCTCACTGCAGCCGTATGCCGGAAATGTGCTGTTAATCGTCAACGTTGCTTCAAAATGTGGGCTAACGCCGCAATATGAGCAACTGGAGAATCTGCAGAAAGCCTGGCATCAGCAGGGCTTTACCGTTCTTGGGTTCCCCTGCAACCAGTTTCTGGGCCAGGAGCCGGGCAGTGAAGAGGAAATAAAAACGTACTGCAGTACCACCTGGGGCGTTACCTTCCCGATGTTCAGCAAAATTGAGGTCAACGGCGAGGGACGCCATCCGCTGTATCAGAAACTGATTGATGCCGCGCCAACCGCCGTCGCGCCTGCGGATAGTGGATTCTATGAGCGTATGGCGAGTAAAGGTCGGGCGCCGCTCTACCCGGACGATATTCTGTGGAATTTCGAGAAGTTTTTAGTGGGTCGGGATGGTCAGGTACTGCAACGATTTTCACCCGATATGACGCCTGAGGATCCTGTTCTGGTGCAATCCATCAAGATGGCGCTGGCAAACTAATGTCTCGATTGATGCAGCTACAGGACGTAGCAGAATCGACCCGACTTGGCCCGCTTTCTGGTGAGATAAAAGCAGGGGAGATCCTGCATTTAGTGGGGCCTAACGGCGCAGGAAAGAGCACGCTGTTGGCGCGAATGGCGGGGCTGACGACCGGCAAGGGCAGCATCACCTTTGGTGATGTGTCATTGGATGAATGGCCGGCAGCAAAGCTGGCGCAATATCGCGCTTATCTTGCGCAACAGCAAAACCCGCCGTTTGCGATGCCGGTCTGGCATTTTCTGACGCTGCATCAACCCGATAAAACACGCACCGATCTGTTACAGGAAGTCGCCGATGCGCTTGGGCTTGGGGATAAGCTGGGACGCAGCGTGAATCAGCTCTCTGGCGGTGAGTGGCAGCGCGTGCGCCTGGCTGCGGTTATCCTGCAGATTTGCCCACAAGCGAATCCATTCGGCCAGCTTTTGCTGCTGGATGAGCCGATGAACAGCCTGGACGTGGCGCAACAAAATGCACTGGACCGGATGCTGGGTCAGTTGTGTTTGCAGGGCATCGCGATTGTAATGAGCAGCCATGACCTTAATCACACCTTACGTCATGCGCACAAGGCCTGGCTCCTCAAACGCGGGAAGCTGCTTGCCAGTGGTGCTCGTGATGCGGTACTAACGCCGGCCAATCTGTCTGCGGCTTATGGTGTGAACTTCCGTCGTTTGGATATTGAAGGCCACAGAATGCTCATATCAACCACTTAAGTTAAATGGGTTCTTGAAAATCATATAATTTCCACGCTAAATTGACATAAAAATATAATTCAGAGGATTCGTCCTGAATGCGCTTTTGGCTTCTTTTCATCACAGCATTGTTTTTGGCGGGCTGCAGCAGCCATCGTGCTCCTGCGCCAAATGCCCGCTTGTCGGATTCTATCGCCGTTATCGCCGGGCTTAATGACCAGTTACAAACCTGGCATGGCACACCCTATCGTTATGGCGGCATGAGCCGTAACGGAGTGGATTGTTCTGGATTTGTATTGATGACAATGCGCGATAAATTCGATCTGCAACTTCCGCGTGATACGCGCACGCAATCAAAGATTGGTACCGAAATTGATAAAGATGATTTGCTGCCCGGCGATCTGGTGTTCTTTAAAACCGGGTCTGGGGAAAGCGGTCTGCATGTCGGAATTTACGATACCAATAATCAATTTATTCATGCCTCAACCAGCCGTGGTGTGATGCGCTCATCACTGGACAACGTTTACTGGCGCAAAAACTTTTGGCAGGCGCGACGTATTTAATCCTCATCAGTCACGAGGCTGCCTACGGCTGAGCAGCCTCGACATTTCCATTTGTTAGTAACTTCTTATTTCTGCCGCCAGCCGGACAATACCCCTGAACATTAAGAGCGTATCTTGCTAAAAATATGATTTATTCCGAGATATTAAAAAGTGCAAAGCTGGATATTCGCTTATAATCAGGATAAGCTAAAAAAAAGGGATTCGATTTACTGGCTATAAAGGGAAAAATGAAAGGGCCTCTACTTGCATCAGCAATAACGTATTTCTCCATCCTTTGCTACAGGATGCCGGATAACACCTATGCAGAGGGGCTGGCACGATGATTGTTTCAATGGATACTCTTTACCATTCAGAGTTCTCTTTTCTCCCTGCGAGAAACGAAAAAGGCGATCTTGAATACGTAGATATCATTACCAGTTTTGCCAGTGCGCAGGGGGATGTGCGTATACCCACCGAGCTGGTCCTACCTCGGATGTCGGGCGAAGAGCAATGTCGCTTATTTACCGAAAAGCTTGAATTAATCGAAACGTGCCAACATTTTTTTATTCAACGAAAGGTTTCTGCCTGGATTAATTTAACGCCGGCAATTGCTAATACTTTATTATCAGATGCTAAATTTGCTTCACAAGTTGAACGATTGTCATTTCTGGAACTGGCTATTAATGAAAACTATCCAGAGTTAAATAATGGAAAAGCGAATCCAACGCTGGCTGCACTGGCGGCGCGATTTCCATTAGTACTGACAAACTATGGTGCTGGCGGCATATCAAACCGGGCAATTTTTGATGGGCTGTTCAAACGCGTCGTGCTCGATAAAAACTTTGTTCAACAAAGGATTACACATATTTCGTTTGAGCCATTTATGCGGGCTATCCTGGCACAGCTATTTCCCAGCAGTGAGTCAATTATCATTAGCGGTATTGATACACCCGAGATGTTAGCGCGCGTACTGCCTCTGGGATTCAGCGCCATGCAGGGCGCGCTGTGGCCTGCTGTGCCCCCCGCGCAGATAATTTCGCTCGCGAAGATATAACCCTCATATTTGCTGGTGTTTAACAGGCTTTTAACAGTCTACACTAGAGACAGGAGGCCCTATGACCCTGTCTTTTACCACCCGCTGGCGTGATGAATTACCAGCAACCTATACAGCACTTTCACCCACTCCCCTGAAAAACGCGCGCCTGATCTGGCATAACGATGCGCTGGCGGAGCAATTAGCTATTCCAGAGACACTATTTGATATTCCAACCGGAGCCGGTGTTTGGGGCGGTGAATCGTTGCTTCCCGGGATGTCGCCTTTAGCGCAAGTTTATAGCGGACATCAATTTGGCGTCTGGGCGGGCCAGCTTGGCGATGGACGCGGGATCCTGTTGGGCGAACAACAGCTCGCTGACGGCTCAACGTGTGACTGGCACCTGAAAGGCGCCGGACTTACGCCTTATTCCCGTATGGGGGATGGTCGCGCCGTACTGCGCTCGACAATTCGCGAAAGCCTGGCCAGCGAAGCGATGCATTACCTGGGAATACCGACCACGCGGGCATTGTCGATTGTTACCAGCGACACGCAGGTGTATCGCGAAACGGTAGAATCAGGGGCGATGCTCATTCGCGTGGCGCAAAGCCATCTGCGCTTTGGCCATTTTGAGCATTTTTACTATCGCCGCGAGCCGGAAAAAGTGCGCCAGTTGGCTGACTTTGCGATTCGCTATTATTGGCCACAATGGCAGGAAGAAGCCGATAAGTATCAGCTGTGGTTTAACGATGTTGTCACGCGTACTGCGACGTTAATCGCGGACTGGCAGGCGGTGGGATTTGCGCATGGTGTCATGAACACCGACAACATGTCGATTCTGGGACTGACGATGGATTACGGTCCATTCGGTTTCCTTGATGACTACGTGCCCGATTTTATCTGCAACCACTCAGACAACCAGGGGCGATACAGTTTCGATAATCAACCGGCCGCGGCGCTTTGGAACCTGCAACGTCTGGCGCAAACTCTGTCGCCATTTATCCCGGTCGAGGCGCTTAATGATGCGCTGGACAGTTATCAACTGGCGCTGTTAACTCGCTACGGTCAGCGGATGCGACAAAAGCTTGGCTTCTTTAGCGAGCAAAAAAACGATAACGAACTGCTTAGTGAACTGTTTAACCTGATGGCGCGGGAAAGAAGCGACTATACGCGAACGTTTCGCATGCTCAGTCAGACGGAACAACACAGCGCGCAATCCCCGCTGCGCGATGAGTTTATCGATCGCGCAGCGTTTGACGATTGGTTCACGCGGTATCGCTCACGCCTGCAGCAAGACAACATTGCCGACGCAGACAGACAAACGCAGATGAAGGCGGCTAATCCGGCGATGGTATTGCGTAACTGGTTGGCGCAACGGGCGATTAATCAGGCAGAGCAGGGGGATTACGCCGAGCTGCATCGGTTACACGAGGCGTTGCGTACCCCATTTGTCGATCGTGATGATGACTATGTCAGCCGTCCACCTGACTGGGGCAAACGGCTGGAAGTGAGCTGTTCAAGCTAAGGGGCCAGAAACACCTGTGGGGATCCGTTGGCCGGATGCTGGCCAACGTGTACCTGCGCGCCATACCAGCGTTTCAGGTCATCGGCCTGTAACACGGCCTCAGGCGTTCCCTGCGACACCAGCCTGCCGTTGTGCAGCAACACTATTCTGTCTGCCCACAGTGCGGCGAGATTCAGATCGTGAAGCACAATGCACACATGCAGCTCTTGTGAAGCGGTAAGCGTCTTCAGCAAGCGCAACAGATGCTGCTGGTGGTAAAGATCCAGCGCAGAGGTCGGTTCATCAAGGAATAACCAGCCGCGAGGCGCGCCGTCGCACCAAAGTTGCGCCAATGCACGGGCTAACTGTACTCGCTGTTGCTCGCCGCCGGAAAGCGCGGCGTATTGCCGGCCCGCCAGCGGTGTACATCCGGTCATTTCCATCACCTGAGCGATAAGTCGAGGTTCCGACCGCGAGGTCCAGGGCGCACGCCCCATCGCGATGACGGCCTCTACCGGCCAGTCAAATCCCAGTTGCGTTTGCTGGCGCATCACCGCCCGATGCCGCGACAGTGTTTGGCTATGCCATTCATCCAGCGGTTTACCCGCCAGCACGCAGCGCCCTTTAGCCGGTTTCAGAAAACCGGTCAGCAGGCGCAGCAGGGTGGATTTCCCCGCACCGTTTGGGCCGATGAGCGCCACCAGTTCACCTTTTTCGAGAGCAAGAGTGACGTCGTCAATCACCGCTCTGCCCGCGACGCGATAGTGAAGCCCTTCAGCGATGAAATGTTCAGCCATGCGGTCCTCGCTGACGAAAAATAAGCCATAAAAACCACGGTGCGCCGAGAAGACTGGTTAGCAAACCGACCGGCATTTCCGCAGGCGCAACCGCCGTACGGGCCAGCGTGTCGGCTATCAGCAATAAAAATGCGCCCGCCAGCACGGAACCTGGGATAACGGCCCGATGGTCTGAGCCGAGCCACATGCGCATCAGATGCGGGATAACCAGCCCGATGAAGCCTATTACGCCGCTTACCGCCACGGCTGCGGCAACCAGCAATGCGCTACAAAGTAGCAAAACACGCTGAACGGTACGCACATCTACGCCGAGGTAATGTGCCTCTTCCTCACCTAACTGCAGCAGGTTCAGCGCCGGTGCCAGACGCCAGATGATCAGCACCGTCGGGACAGTCAATGAAGTGACAGCCAGCAGCGTGGACCATTGCGCGGCCCCCAGACTGCCCATCCCCCATAGCGACAGCTGGCGCAGTTGCGCGTCATTACTGACCCACGACAGAACGCCAACCGCCGCCCCGCACAGCGCGTTGATGGCAATACCGACCAACAGCAGACGTGAGAGTGAAGCGTCGCGCTGTTGGCTAAGGATAAAAATAACCACCGTTGCCGCCAGCGCACCGAGAAAAGCGGCCAGCATGGGGGCGTACAGCATCAACAGCGCGGGCAAAGAGACCGGCAGCACTACCCACAGGGCGACGGCGCAGGCGGCACCGCTGCTTATCCCCAGTAATCCCGGATCGGCAAGCGGGTTGCGAAACAGGCCCTGCATCACGCAGCCCGCGAGCGCCAGAGAACCGCCAATCACCAGCGCCAGCAGGACGCGGGGCAGGCGAATGGTGAGCCAGATTTGACGCAGTGCCTCATCGCCATCACGCCACAGCAAACTTACCGGCAGGCGCAACGCGCCAAAACCGGTAGCCATGATTGTCATCACGACCAACATGAGTGCGAGTGTCCATAAAGAACAACGGATACGTCGCGACATCAGGGCAATTGCTCTGCTTTAGCGCGAAGCTGCAAAATGGCCTGCGGGGTGCGTACGCTAAAGCCGAGCAGCGCCATATCGTCAACCTGCAATACCTGTTTATTCCGTCCGGCAGGCGTCTGCGCCAGGCCCGGCAGCGCCCACAGGTTATCTTCGCCACCCATCGCCTTAACGCCGTCCTGTGAAATCACCACCAGATCGGGCTGGCTGGCAATGACACCTTCCTGCGACAGCGGCTGATAGCGGTTAACACCCTGCATTGCGTTGCGCAAACCGGCGGCACGAATAGCCGCATCGGCTGCGGTTTGCTGGCCCGCTGCCATCGCGGTCATCCCGCCATGATTGAGAATAAACAACACTCGTTTGTTAAGTTCAGATGACGGCAACGCCGCCAGTTCCTGACGTAAGCGGGTGCGCAGCGTTTCGCCATCGGCCTCCCTATGGGTGGCTTCGGCGATGACGCGAATTTTTTCATCAATCACATTAAGCGCGTTGCTTGCCGGGATCGTCACAACCCTGACGTTGCTCTGTTCGAGCTGTTTTAGCGCCAGAGAGGGTTGCGCCTGCGCGCTGGAAAGGACCAGCGTAGGACGGGTGGCAAGGATCCCTTCGGCGTTGAGTTGGCGCAAATAACCGACATCAGGTAGGGCGTTTGCTGCTTCAGGCCACTGGCTGGTGCTGTCTCGCGCCACAAGGGAAGACTGTGCTCCCAGTGCGTATACAATCTCGGTGACATCGCCACCGAGAGCAACAACCCGTTCCCTGGACGCAGCCATCGCGACGATGGGCAGTAGCGCAATCAGGACCAGCAGTTTTTTCATGCGGCCAGCCCTTTCGGCGTCAGTGCGTCAATTTGGGCGCGCCATTGCGTCTGCTCCGGTTCGCCTTCCGTTCGTTGACCATACAGCTGGGCGATTTGCGTGCCGTCGGCAGCAAACAGTTCCAGGCTGGTAACGTGGCCATCGGCGGTCGGTTTGCGCGTCACCCATGTTTCTGCCACGCTCTCTTCCAGCAGGTGTAAGGTAAATGTCGGGTTGAATATATTCAGCCAGCCTTTCATCGGCACCAGTTTTTCTATCACACCGGTAAAAATCTGTACGCAGCCACGATTACCCACAAAGACCATAATTTCATTGCCATCCTGGCGCGCGGTGTCGAGTAACTGCGCCAGAGCGCTATTTGCGACTTTACAGGCCAGATCGTCGCCCACCAGGTTAAACGCCTGTTGGCGGGTGAGATCGTGGCGTTTCAGCAGACCGAAGAACTGGTGTACATCGGTCATGGCTCGCCACTCTTGATCAACAGTCTGCGCATCGACCGTGACGGTGGCTGGAGCAGAAGGGGGGGCGGGTTGTAGCGCCAGAGGCGGGTTTTCAGCGAAGATGAAACGGGTCAGCAACGCAGCCCATTCCTCAATGAGGGTATTCTGTGTGGCATAGACCTTCAGCAGCGCATCCCCCTGATGGTCAAAGAACTGAATGCTCTGACGCTCGCCGTGGGCGGTTGTTTCGCTGATATGGAACACGCTTGCCCACTGATTGAGGAACAGGCGCAGGTCGAGAGCGCGCGGATTGAGTACCAGTCCGGCATGACCGTTCAGGTGCTGATTGGTAAACGCACCAACCTGCTCATGCACCGCATATTCGTTGCGGCATATACATTTGGTTTCGCCGACGGCTTCCAGTGCGCCGAGGATTTCACGCACTTCGCCCCGTAAGCGCCAGGCGTCATGACCAACGCGCGCGAAGGTCAGTTCGGCTTCGCTAATATTCATCAATCCCGCAATATCACGTGCGTATTTGCCAGGATTTTCTTTCTTCAGTTCCAGCCAGCGTGTGTAATGATTCATTGTCTCTTCCTTCCAGATTGCTGCCCCGGCGAACCGGGGAAAAGTGATTACCACTGATAACTCACGAAAATTTTGCCATTACGACCATCCTGCGGAATGCCCTGCGGCGACCAGTACTCTTTGTCGAAGGCGTTGCCCAGTACCAGCGTGGTGGTCATGCCTTTCAGCGCTTGTTGGCCCTGATAGCTCACGTAGAAATCGTTTACCGCATAACCGGGCTGTTTCGTGTAGCTGCTGCTGATATGCGTTGAACGGTCAGCAAATGTACCTATCCAGCCAACGGAAAAACCGCTGTGCGCAACCGGTACGTTCAGTTTGCTGGTGACGGTATCCGGGTTAATGCTGGAAATGTATTCGCCGGTGTCTGTATCTTTGCCGCGCGTACGGTTATAGGCCATGTCGAGGCTGAACAGATCGGCGGAATATTTCGCCATCACGTCCCAGCCCCAGATTTTGGCGTTGGGTACGTTATAGGACATGGTTGTCGCGGCGGCGAAGTCGACGCTGGTGGAGATGTAATCTTTCGCTTTGGTGTCGAAATAGCTGGCTTTAAATTCGAGCGCATCGCTCGCCATCAGCAGATCGTCAAAGCGCAGGCCAAATCCGTATTCCTGGGTTTCGTTGGTTTCCGGGCGTAGGTTAGGGTTCGGCACCCAGTAGTTGGTGTAAAAACGGCCAATCGAGAAGTGTTTGGCATCGTTATACATCTCGCCCATGGTCGGCGCACGGAAGGCCTGAGCGTATGAACCGAACAGCATCAGCCAGTCGGTTGGCGCAACGGTGAGCCCGGCGCGGGACGACCATTTATCGGCATCGACATCTTCATAGCCGTCGCTGCTGCCGCGATAAGAGTCATAACGGGTACCGCCCAGCAGCGTAACCGGCAGGTCGCGCAGGGTGATTTCATCTTGTAGCCAACCGGAGCTGAAATCGATTTTTGCCTCCGGGAAACCGGTGGTTGCGCCGCCTGGCTGTTGTTCCTGACGATAGTATTCCCCGCCGTAGGTCAGCAGGTGAGATGCAAAAGAGTCGGTAAACAGGCGGCTGCGGTTGTCGATTTTGCCGCCTTTGGTGGTTTGTTTGCGAAACTCGCCGGTGTTATCCGTGTTTTGCGCATTAATGCGTGCTTCGGACCAGTAGACGCGGGCATCCGCGTTCAACCAGTCATTCTCGGCTGGAGCAATCGAGTAGGTCAGTTGCGCGTCGCGTTGGATGGTTGAGCGATCGGTCATCGGGTTGCTGGTGGCATCCGCCGCGCTGGTTTGCGGGTTTTTAGGTTCACGGGCTTCATTGTTGTAGTAACGCAGCGAGCCGGCCAGCGTCTGGGCGCTGTCAATTTTCCAGCTGCCTTTCGCCAGCATATTGTTAATCGCTTCGTCGTTTGGTGCCGTAGTGCCGTCGCTCTGGCGCAAATCACCGCGATCGCGACTGGACCAGGCAAGCAGTCCGTCCAGCGTATCGGTGCGACCAAACGCGCTGGCACCCATACCGAGGCTGTGATCGCCGGTTGCCGCGGTACCGAACACGCGATAACCGCTGTTTTGTCCGGCTTCCAGCAGATCTTTGGCATCCGCAGTGTCATAGGCGATCACACCACCTAACGCGCCGCTACCGTACAGCAGGGCAGAAGGGCCACGGACGACCTCGATGCGTTTGATCAGCGCCGGATCGAGGAAGGTACTGTTCAGGTGTCCGGTGTCGGTTCCCTGACGAACGCCATCAACCAGCACCAGAACGCCACGTCGATCGTAGCCGCGCAGATTCACGTCCTGGCCGTTAGTGCGACCGGTGCCGTCAAGGGTCAGGCCCGGAACCGTACGCAACAGGTCGGCTGCTGAGCTGGCGGTCTGGTTTTCCGGCGCGGTGGCATCAATCACGCTGACCATCATCGGCGCTTCAAAAGCACTACGGGCATTGCCGGTAGCGGTGACGGTCATATCTTCTACCGCCGCATACGCGACGGTGGGCAGGTTACTGATAATCGCCAGCGCCAAGAGCGAAGGGCGCAGGGATGCAGTGTGCAGGTGTGGCATAGCAACTCTCCATTAGGAAATCGAAAAGCGCTGGCTGCCTGGGTACTACCTGGGTGGCTGGCGAAAAGTGGTGTTTATTTGGTCAGAATGAGTTTTCCGGCTTGTGTCTGGCGCAGTAAATAGAGCTGACCATCGTGTTCTATGATCACGCGCCCCTCTTTGCCCAGCAGACTTTTACTGTCAATTCGGCGCTCGTTTGGCGCGACGGCAGGCGGTGTTTTTTCTTTTGCGGGCGTTGTTGTGTTATCCATACGTGAATAGTTTTTAAAAATAACAATCAATTTAACAATGATAATCATTATCATCAAACTGCAAAATTGCGGCAAGCCTTTTTGTGAAATAATTGTGACGAGAATAGATTTTGTACAATAAGGAGGGGGAAAACAAAGGATTAGCACCGGGCAACGTGATGTTACCCGGCGAACAGCATTAAAAACGGCTATCAACCGCAGAGGCGAGTTTTTCAACCAGTAGTTCAGTATCTTCCCAGTTCAGGCACGGGTCGGTAATGGACTGGCCGTAAACCAGCGGCTGGCCGCTAACGATTTTTTGCGTACCTTCACGCAGGAAACTCTCCGCCATAATCCCGGCAATCGCCGTCGAACCATTGCGAATTTGCTGGCACACATCATCACAAACGTCCAACTGACGACGATGCTGCTTCTGGCAATTGCCATGGCTAAAATCGACCACCAGATGTTCAGGCAGGGAAAATTCGTGCAGGGTATCGCAGGCGGCGGCAATATCTTCAGCATAATAATTCGGCTTTTTACCGCCGCGCATGATGATATGCCCGTAAGGATTACCGCTGGTCTGATAAATGGTCATCTGGCCGGTTTTATCCGGAGAGAGGAACATATGGCTGGCACGGGAGGCGCGAATCGCATCGACGGCAATACGCGTATTGCCATCCGTACCATTTTTAAAGCCGACCGGGCAGGAAAGCGCAGAGGCCATTTCACGGTGGATCTGGCTTTCGGTGGTGCGTGCGCCAATGGCTCCCCAACTGATTAAATCAGCAATAAACTGACCGGTCACCATGTCGAGGAATTCTGTTGCCGTGGGTACGCCCAGTTCATTGACCTGCAACAGCAGTTTACGCGCCAGTTCAATGCCGTGGTTCACGCGGTAGCTGCCGTTTAAATCTGGGTCGGAAATTAAGCCTTTCCAGCCCACTACGGTGCGCGGTTTTTCAAAATAAGTGCGCATCACGATTTCCAGACGCGCCTGATGTTTTTCGCGCAGCGCCTGTAAACGCGTCGCGTATTCCATGGCGGCATCAAGATCGTGAATCGAGCAGGGACCTACGATCACCAGTAAACGAGCGTCTTCACCATTTAATATTTTTTCTATCCGGCGTCGGGAGTCCGTAACATGACGGGCGACGGAGGACGAAACAGGATGCCGTTGCGCAAGCTCTGCTGGAGTGACCAGGTTGTCAATACGCGCAGTACGGAGTTCATCGGTTCTGTTCATTACTTGTCTCAGAAATTTGTTGCTTCAACGGCAGGACTACCGGGAAGTGATGTATATCACAATATCATACTCATCCTGCCTGGTGGCGAGCATAATAACAAAAAATAGAACCAATGCACTAGCATTCTAGTACATGCGGCGATTCAGCCCCATGATGTCGAGGATCTTGGTAGCAATCTCTTCTACCGAATAATTGGTACTGTTCAGCCATGGGATCTGGTTTTTCCGGTACAGCGCTTCCACCTCAGCAACCTCCATCCGGCACTGGCGCATCGAGGCGTAACGGCTGTTTTCCCGGCGCTCTTCGCGGATGGCCGCCAGGCGCTCAGGGTCGATGGTCAGGCCGAACAATTTATGCTGTAACGGCTTCAGGGACGCTGGCAGCACCAGATTATCCATATCATCGGCAATAAAGGGGTAGTTGGCCGCGCGAATGCCAAACTGCATGGCCAGATACAAACTGGTCGGGGTTTTACCGCAACGGGAAACGCCAAGCAGGATCACCTGCGCCTGATCGAGGTTGCGCAACGAAATACCGTCGTCATGAGCGAGGGTATAATCAATGGCGGCAATGCGCGCGTCGTACTTGTTAAGGTTGCCGGGGTTCAGGCCGTGGGTACGATGGGCGATCGGCGTAGGGTCGAGCTTCATCTCTTGCTGCAGTGGGGCAACCAACGCCTGCACGATATCCTGACAAAATCCTTCGCTTTGCAAAATGATCGAGCGAATTTCCGGCAAAACGATAGAGTAAAACACCAGAGGGCGCACGCCAGTTTGTTGATAGATCGCGTCAATCTGGTCTTTGACCGCTCGCGCACGACTCTCATTTTCCACAAACGGCAGCGTAATGCTGCTGATCGTAACCGGAAATTGCGACATTACCGCGTGGCCCAATACCTCGGCGGTGATGGCCGTACCATCAGAAATATAAAATACGTGACGATCAACAGCATTATCCATTTTGCTCATCCTGGGGCTGACATAATTCTCTGAAAGCATAAATTAAAATTCGCCAGAAGCGAATATTGCTGCATCTATTTTGTAAAATGAAACGGTATTTTTATATTTACTGAAAAGTACATTTCATTTTTCGGAACAAATGTTTATACCGGTAGTTTTTGTGGTGATCCCCTGTGGCTCGCGGGTTTGCGCAAATGCGGAAACAATCTGAAAAAATAAAAAATAAAGTTGCTTGAACGATTCACCGTTTTTTTCGTTGAGGTAAATATGCAAAGATAATTACGCAAAATTGAGTTTCCTAACCTCGTTCATATATAAGGATTGTTCGATGTCCAACAATGGCTCGTCACCGCTGGTGCTTTGGTATAACCAACTCGGCATGAATGATGTAGACAGAGTTGGGGGCAAAAATGCCTCCCTGGGTGAAATGATTACTAACCTTTCCGGTATGGGTGTTTCCGTACCGAATGGTTTTGCAACGACCGCCGATGCGTTTAACCAGTTTCTGGACCAGAGCGGTGTAAACCAGCGCATTTATGAGCTGCTGGATAAAACGGATATTGACGATGTCACCGAGCTTGCGAAAGCCGGCGCACAGATCCGCCAGTGGATTATCGACACTCCTTTCCAGCCGGAGCTGGAAAATGCCGTCCGCGATGCCTACGCGCAGCTGTCAGCAGACGATGCCCATGCCTCTTTTGCCGTGCGCTCTTCCGCCACCGCAGAAGATATGCCAGATGCGTCATTTGCTGGTCAGCAGGAAACCTTCCTCAACGTCCAGGGATTTGATGCCGTACTGGTTGCTATCAAACACGTCTTTGCCTCGCTGTTTAACGACCGTGCAATCTCTTATCGCGTTCACCAGGGTTATGACCATCGTGGCGTGGCGCTCTCTGCTGGCGTTCAGCGGATGGTGCGCTCAGACCTCGCGTCTTCCGGCGTAATGTTCTCCATCGATACCGAATCCGGTTTCGATCAGGTGGTATTCATCACTTCCGCATGGGGCCTGGGCGAGATGGTTGTGCAGGGTGCCGTTAACCCGGATGAATTCTACGTGCACAAACCGACTCTGGCGGCAAACCGTCCGGCGATCGTCCGTCGCACAATGGGTTCGAAAAAAATCCGCATGGTCTACGCGCCAACCCAGGAACACGGCAAGCAGGTGACGATTGAAGATGTACCGCAGGAGCAGCGTGACATTTTCTCCCTGACCAACGCAGAAGTGCAGGAGCTGGCGAAGCAGGCGGTACAGATCGAGAAGCACTACGGTCGTCCGATGGACATCGAATGGGCGAAAGACGGTCATACCGGCAAGCTGTTCATTGTGCAGGCGCGTCCGGAAACCGTGCGCTCGCGCGGCCAGGTGATGGAGCGTTATACGCTGCATGCTCAGGGTAAAATTATTGCTGAAGGTCGTGCTATCGGTCACCGCATTGGCGCGGGTCCGGTCAAAGTCATTCAGGACATCAGCGAAATGAACCGTATCGAACCTGGCGACGTCCTGGTTACCGACATGACCGACCCGGACTGGGAACCGATCATGAAGAAAGCGGCGGCGATTGTCACCAACCGTGGCGGTCGTACCTGCCACGCGGCGATCATTGCCCGTGAACTGGGGATCCCGGCCGTGGTTGGCTGTGGTGATGCCACCGAGCGTATGAAGGACGGTGAGAAAGTCACAGTCTCCTGCGCCGAGGGTGATACCGGTTATGTTTACGCTGAGATGCTCGACTTCAGCGTGAAGAGTTCCAGCGTGGAGACCATGCCGGATCTGCCGTTGAAGGTGATGATGAACGTGGGTAACCCGGACCGGGCTTTCGACTTCGCCTGTCTGCCAAACGAAGGTGTCGGCCTGGCGCGTCTGGAATTTATCATCAACCGCATGATTGGCGTACACCCGCGTGCGTTGCTGGAGTTCGATGACCAGACGCCTGAGCTGCAAAACGAAATCCGCGGCATGATGAAAGGTTTTGATTCCCCGCGTGAATTCTACGTTGGTCGTCTGACGGAAGGGATCGCTACTCTGGGCGCGGCGTTCTATCCAAAACGCGTTATCGTGCGTATGTCAGACTTTAAGTCCAACGAATATGCCAACCTCGTCGGCGGTGAGCGTTATGAGCCGCATGAAGAGAACCCGATGCTGGGCTTCCGCGGGGCGGGCCGTTACATTGCTGATAGCTTCCGCGACTGTTTCGCGCTGGAATGTGACGCAGTGAAACGTGTCCGTAACGATATGGGCCTGACTAACGTAGAAGTGATGGTACCGTTTGTACGTACCGTTGCCCAGGCGAAAGCGGTAGTGGAAGAGCTGGCGCGTCAGGGGCTGAAACGCGGTGAGAACGGACTGAAGATCATCATGATGTGCGAGATCCCGTCCAACGCCTTGCTGGCCGAACAGTTCCTTGAGTACTTTGACGGTTTCTCCATCGGTTCAAACGACATGACGCAGCTGGCGCTGGGACTGGACCGTGACTCTGGTGTGGTTTCTGAACTGTTTGACGAGCGTAACGACGCGGTGAAAGCGCTGCTGTCGATGGCGATTCGTGCAGCCAAGAAGCAGGGCAAATACGTGGGTATCTGCGGTCAGGGTCCATCCGATCACGAAGACTTCGCCGCCTGGCTCATGGAAGAGGGGATCGACAGTCTGTCGCTGAACCCGGACACGGTCGTGCAGACCTGGCTGAGCCTGGCTGAACTGAAGAAGTAACATCATGCCGGATGGTGGCGTAAATGCCTTACCCGGCCTACGGTTAGTATGCAACGTAGGCCGGATTAGAGGTGTTAGCATCGCCATCCGGTACTTTACCCTTCAACGCTTTCCACACGCTCCACGCTTAAACGCTGAATGATATCCTGACGCAGCTGGTATTTTTGTACCTTGCCTGACGCCGTGCGCGGTAACGTGTCGACAATGACGATGTGTTCCGGATATTTATACTTTGCCACCCGTTTGCGGCTAAAAAAGGCCACCACTGATTCCAGCGACAGCGAATGATGCGGCGGTTTCAGCACCACATAAGCGCACGACCGTTCACCTAACCGATCGTCTGGCATCGCGACAACGCAGGCATCATGAATGCGCGGATGCTGCAATAAAATATCCTCCACTTCGCGGCTGCTGATGTTTTCCCCACCGCGCACAATAATATCTTTTTTACGCCCGGTAATTTTGATGTATCCCGCTTCGTCCATGCGGCATAAGTCGCCACTGTAATACCAGCCATCTTTGTCCAGCGCGCGGGCGGTCAGTTCAGGCTCATCGAGGTAGCCCATAAAAACATTGGGGCCACGCGAGGCTTCTTCACCTTCGATCCCTGCAGGCAACGTATTGCGCGCTTCATCGACGACTTTAATTTCCACGCCTGCGGCGGCATATCCATCGGTGTTCATCATGCGTGAAAGTGAATCGTCGAGATTGACCAGCGCATGCGGCGAGCTCTCCGTCGAACCATAGATGCTTAACAATTTAATGCCGCGCTGTTGGCAGTCACGGGCAATCTTTTGCGGAATAGTGGTGCCACCGCATAAGAAAAAACGTAGTGATGTGAGATCACAGGGCCGTTTTTCCAGACTACACAACATGTCGTAGACGAAGGGGGTTGCACCGAGCACGCAGGTACAGCGTTGTTGCTCGAGCAGTTCAAGACAGGCGGTTGGGGTGAATATATCCAACAATACGCTGCGTGCGCCGATTAAAAACGGCGCGGTAACGCCATGCAAAAAACCGGTAGCGTGTCCCAGTGGGGCGGGCATCAAAAACACATCCTGCCAGGTGAGATTGAGTCGGGCACAGTAGGCGCGTTCGCTGGCAAGGATATTGTTGTGGGTTAACATTACGCCTTTCGGCATTCCCTCGGTCCCGGAGGTAAACAGCACGGCAGCCAGTTCATCGGCGTGAACGTTAATAACCTGGGTTAATGGCGGAGCCTGAAGCAGTTGGCTGAACGCCAGCGAGGCGGTGGCCGGTGCCAGTTTATCTACGGCGACAATCTGTTGCAGATGCGGCAACTGGTTTTGCAAGGGGAGGATCAGATCAACCGGTCGGGTCTGTTTAAACAACGTCGGTGCGAAAAAAATCTTCGCTTTGCATTTGTTCAGTACCCACACCAGTTCCGCTTCGCGCCAGGCAGGCAGCAGTGGTACGGAAACGGCCCCGGTTTTCAGGCAGGCCAGGTAGATAATGGTGAACTCGCACCAGCCAGGCAACTGAAAGGCAATGCGATCGCCGGGTTGGATCCCGCAGGCTACAAACCAGGTTGCCAGACTGCTGGCAGCATCGTCGAGTGCAGCGTAGGTATATGAAGCGCCATGATTATCAACCACGGCGATTTTATCCGGCATGGCTCTGGCGGTTTGGTGCCAGTAATCGCCAAGCGAAGCATCTCCCCATAAACCCAGTTGTCGCCAGGCCTGGCGACGTTCGGCGTTAAACGTAAGTGTGATACTCATGAAGTTATTCCCAGGATTATTTCGGCATACATCTGACCGGATGGCCAGGCGGGGCCAATCCGGCGTACAACATGCAAAATCCGTTAGCCGTAGCGGAAATCAACGCCAAATGTTCCGAGCGGGTATTCCCATTGTGTGAGGATCGTGTCACCGCACAGCACCCGGCAGGTGCCGCACTCCAGGCAGCCTGCGGAATCAAAATGAATATTTCCACTCTCATCCTGTTTATACAGTCCGGCGGGGCAGGCTTTCAGCAACTTGCGAAATTCATTAAGGTCGGGATGTTCAGCCAGAATGATGTGCGGGTGGCCTTCATCAACATTAAATTTATTGACGCCCAGTTTGACGTCGACGTTAACGTTAGTGTCCTGATTCATAGTGCGGTGGCCCCCTTGATGCCGTCTTTCAGTAAGTTCATCAGCCCAATTTGCCTGGCATGGGACATGATCATCTTGCGAACGGGCTGATTTGGGCTTCCGTCGACGGTAAACATATCGTTCATGATATCGGCCACCATGCGGGGATACTGGGTGAACAGGCGCGGGTTTTCCATCAGCGCCGGGATCTTGCGAAAATGCTGTAAATCACGCATCACACAGCCCTGTTCGAGGGCGCGTTTGTAATCCATCAGGCTACTGGCCGAGTAATCCTGGCGCTCTTTTGCTGCAATGGCTGTTTGGGCGGCGGCTTCTGCGGAGGCTATCGCCAAATCCATGCCGCGCACGGTATAACCCAGATTCAGACAGAAACCAGCGGCATCGCCGACGATCATTACCCCGTCATCAACCAGTTTCGGAACCATTGCCAGACCGCCTTCCGGTACCATATGTGCGGAATACTCCAGCAGTTCACCGCCGGCAATCAGCGGACGAATAGTCGGGTGTCGCTTAAAGTCTTCCAGCATTTGCGGAATGCTTTTCGTGGCATGGGCAATATCCCCCAGACCACACACCAGGCCCAGAGAGATGGAATCCTGGTTGGTATACAGAAATCCGCCTCCCATCAGTCCATCAGACGGTGAGCCTGCGAACAGCCAGGCTGCACCTTCGTTGCCTGACAGATTGAACCGATCCGCAATCACCGCCGACGGTAAGCCGATCAGCTCTTTTACGCCAACGGCATAGTGCTGCGCAGAAGAGGGGGGAACCATTCCCAGCGACCGTCCCAGCATAGAATTAACGCCATCGGCTAGGATGACAATATTGGCTTCAAGGATATCGTCCCCGGCTTGCACTCCGGTGACCTTATTGCCTTCGCGAATTAGCGCGTCGACGCGCACGCCGGGGATGAACTGCACGCCAGCCTGTTCCGCTTTTTCCATTAGCCATGGGTCAAGCCGGTTGCGCAAAACGGTATAAGAGTCCTGCGCTGGCGCGTTGTCTTTTTCACGATGGAAGTCGAGGGTAACGGCGCTCTCTTCGGTCAGGAAGGAGATTTTTTCGCGGGTGACTTTACGTTCGAGAGGCGCTTCCTGCGCGAATCCGGGCATGATGCGCTCAAGGCTGTGCGCGTAGAGTCTCCCGCCGGTCATATTTTTACTGCCCGCACTGTTGCCGCGCTCGATGACCAGTACGTCCAGTCCGGCCCGGGCCATAACGTAACCTGCCATTGTACCCGCTACACCAGCCCCGACCACAATGGCATCAAATTTTTCATCTGACATGCTTTATGCTCCTTTCCCGCCGCGAGGGCAGCGGGAGATGTGCGTTAACGGGATTAGCGGCTGAGATGGTCGATAAGGGCCGGAACCACTTTGTAGATGTCGCCCACCAGACCGTAATCGGCGTAATTGAAAATAGGGGCTTTTTTATCTTTGTTGATGGCGACAATGACTTTCGCGCCGTTACCGCCGACCATATGCTGAATTTGTCCTGAGATGCCCAGCGTGAGATACAGGTCTGATTTCAATAACACGCCAGAAACGCCAATGTAGCGTTCGCGTTCCATCCAGTTTTCGCCTTCGGCAATCGGTCGTGAACAACCCACTTCAGCACCCAGCACCGATGCCAGTTGGCGCACCATTTCCAGATCGTTTTGCGCCACCAGGCCGCGACCCACACCCACCACGCGCCTGGCTTTGCTGAGATCCACGCTGCTCACGGATTTGGCGCGACGCTCCAGGCACATCACTTCATGGTGCGGCGCGATGTACGTTGCTGAGACAACCGGGCAGTTGTGCGAGGCGTTTTCCGCGACCGGTTCAAGCTGGCCTGGAGCAAGTGTGATAATCGCCAGCGTACTTTTGATTTTTTCTTTGCCAAATGCCAGACCACCATACATCCGGTGTTCGGCGAACAAAATGCCTGCATCCAGCGTTACCGATGTGGCGTCGTTCACCATCGCTGCGTTGAGCTGAATGCTTAAGCGTGCGCCAAGGGATTTGGCTCGTTTAGTCGCGGACATCAGCAGCAGCCCGGCGTGTTCCTGCATCAGGGCGGCGATGGTCTCAGCGTAATTTTCAACACGCTGTAAACCGGAGGTTGCGTCGAGCACGACTATCTTATCGGCGCCCAGGGCTTGCAACTGATTGGCCTGGTCGCTGCCTTGTACGATAAGGTGTACCTGCTCACCCCACAGGCGAGCGCCGGCCATTAATTCTGCATAGCGTTCTACGTTATCGCTGAACACCCAGACGTTGGCTAATTTAATCATGATGATTTCTCTCCGTTGGGCTTAGTTCAGGGCTTTTTTCAGGTGTTCAGCCAGTTCGGCAATGGCTTCTGCTGAGTCATTTTCCAGAATGATGTGCTGACGTTCTGTTTGCGGCGGCACGGTAAGGCTCACCAGTTCCGCTAACGGTGATGCAGGTATCCAACCAATATCGCTGGCTTGCCACGGGGTGACCGGTTTTTTACCCGCGCCCAGAATCGCCTTCATCGAGGGAATACGCGGTGTGTTGATATCCGACGTCACGCACAGTACGGCGGGGAGCGGCAGATCAATTACTTCGACTTCATCTTCAAGCGTGCGCTCAACCACAAGGCGATCGCCGTTACGTTGGATGCTGCTGACGGCATTAATCACCGGGAGCTGTAATAGTTCCCCAACCAGTAAGCCGACCTGCTGCGCGTAGATATCCCCCGATCCTTCACCGAACAGCATCAGGTCGAAATCCATATTGTTGGCCGCACAGGCCAGCGCCTGAGCGGTATCCCGGGGTAATGAATGCTCCAGTTGTGGATCCTGCACCATATACAAACTGTCCGGCCCGCGGGACAGCACGTCTTTACGCACTTTGGAGTTTTGTAGTAGCGACCCGCCCACCGTTAAGGCGACGATTTCATCACCCTCCGCGCTAAGTTGCGCTGCGGCCTCTATCGCATTTAAGTCAAACTGGCTGATTTTGGCATCGGCCCGGTCAAAGTTAAGCGAGCGCTGTGGGGTAACAACAATGTCCTGTTCTTCAGGCACCAACTTAAAGCAGGTTATTATTTTCATGGCATCTCCAGTGATTCTCGTGTGGATGATGACGTGGTGCGTCATTATCGACAGTAGGGAAAATTGACTGAAAATAGTGTGCGACAGAGGGAGGGCTGTTTTCGACGGGGAAATCTGTTTTCATTGCCAACAATCTTGCAAAAAAAACGTCCCGGGAATGCCTGGTTTATCAGCAATAATCAGACGGTGCGTACCAGAGGAAAAAACGGGAACACAAAGACAGTGAAAATAATTGCGAAATGCGTCATGTTTTTAATCGCCTCTGCGCTGAATTTGTTTCTTATATGTAAATTATTAATGCAGACTTAATAACATTTATTCTTTTTGATTATTATTAAACGCAAATAATCAATTGCAGCAATGTACCAAAGCAAAAGGTGTCATCTTGCAGACGGCGCAAATAATTTTGTTTCGCCGGGAAGGAATAACGTTGTATAACGTCATTATCATTTTTATTTTCTGATATTAATAATCCCAAAATTGCTGCCTTTAGGTGGAGGTTGTCATGTATCAACGCTGCTTTGATAATGCCGTGGAGACCCTTTTTGAACAGGGGAAAACCCCGAGATTCTCGCGATTCGTCATCAGTGATGACCCTAACTGGGAGTCGGGTCATCACGTTCACGATAATGAAACAGAGCTTATTTATGTCAAAAAAGGGGTCGCAAGATTAATTATCGATTCGTCGCTGTATGTCGCGCATGCCGGGGATATCGTGGTGATAGAGCAAGGGCGACTCCATGCGGTTGCTTCGGATAGTAGCGCACCTGCAACGACTTACACCTGCGCGCTCTACGGTTTTCGTTTCAACGGCTGGCAGGATAATCAGCTATTGCAGATGCACTCGTGTCCGGTGATTAGCGTTACTCAGGGGAAGGAAGTTATTAAGAGTATCTTTAATGAGCTGGGGGTTATGCTCCCCCAGAGCAAAAATAACCTGACATCTTCAGCCTACGACGCTTTTGCTTATGCTTTAACCGTTTTATTTTACGAAAACTTTAAAAATGCCTATCGTTCTGAGCAAGGTTATATTAAAAAAGATGTCTTAATTAAAGATGTGCTGGTTTATTTAAATAATAACTTCCGAGAAAAAATTACTCTCGATCAGTTATCCAAAAAATTCCGGGCCAGCGTGAGTTATATCTGCCATGAATTTACTAAGGAGTATCGAATTTCGCCGATCAATTATGTGATTCAGCGACGAATGACCGAGGCGAAATTTGCCCTGACGAATACGGAAGCTTCGTTAGCGGAAATCTCCTGGCGGGTAGGGTATGAAAATGTCGATCACTTTGCCAAACTCTTTCAGCGGCATGTGGGTTGTACCCCCAGTGATTATCGCAAGCAGTTTAAAAATAATCTGGTTGAGCAGGAATGCTTGATGCCAGAGGTCTGATTATCCTGGATCGTGCCGGAAAACGCTTGTGCGCTATCCGGCACGGATTACCGCTTACTTATTCTGATAATCTTTCAGGATTTGGCGTCCGGCGACGTAAATCATAATTTCGTCGGTGCCGCCGCCAATGCGCTCGCAGCGAACATCGCGCCAGAATCGGGAAACGCGCGCTTCATCGGTGTAACCCAGCCCGCCCATGATCTGAATGGCGTCATCAATCACTTCCATTGCCGTGCGGGCGCAGTACAGTTTTGCCAACGCCGCGCTGGTCCGCAGCGACTGTTCCTGATCGGCCTGCCAGGCGACTTTCAATACCATATTGCGCATGTTTTCAATTTTAATCGCCATCAGCGCCAGTTTTTCCTGGATCATCTGGTTATGGCCAATCGGTTTACCAAATGCGATGCGCTGGTTAGCGTAACGGGCGGCATCTTCGAAGGCGCACTCGGCGAAACCGGTACTACGCGCGGCGTTGATCAACCGTTCCATCTCAAAGTTGTACATGACGTTGAGGAAGCCCATGCCTTCTTCGCCGACCATATCGCTTTCGTCTACTTCAACATCATCAAGATAGACTTCGCAGGTGCTGAGCATGTGCCAGCCGATTTTATGCAGCGGATTAACCTTAATGCCGGGTTTCTTCGAATCCACCCACCACAGTGTAAAGGCTTTCTTCGGATCTTTCGGCTCCGGGTCGCGAGCCAGTACCAGCATATAAGGATACTCTTTAGCGCCAGTGATAAAGGTTTTTTGCCCGTTGAGATATACCTTGCCGTTTTTGCGGGTGTAGCTGGTGGTGGCGCTGTTATTGTCTGAACCTGCTCCCGGTTCGGTTAATGCCAGCGCATAAGCCGGATCGCCCGTTTCCATGGTGCTTTCTGCTGTTTTACGTAACTGCTCGGCGGAGCCAAAACGACGCATACTGTGAATGCACTGACCGTTCGTGATTAAAAAAGCGGGTGCGCCGCATTTGGAAACTTCCATCAGTGCCAGCATCTGCGTGACGTAATCTGCCGGGATACCGCCGAACTCTTCCGGAACGCCCAGCATTGAAATACCGTTGTCCGCAAGGGCGCGCATAAACTCTTTCGGATAGGTAGCCGTCTGATCGCAGGTACGGAAATATTCCTCCGGGAAATTGCTGGTAATCAGTTCGCGAATGCTGGCAAGCAGCAGCTCTTGTTCTTCAGTTAATGAAAAATCCATCAGGGTACTCCTTTTAATTGGCGGCATCGGGCAATATAAAACCCATCGAAGCATCGATAAATAATCTTTCGTCCATCAGTTTCAGTTCCGGAGAAATAACCGGAGGGAAATCCATTTTGTCCAGAATGTCTTCCTGTAAAGAGACTCCTGGCGCAATTTCGACTAAATGAAGACCATCTTCTTTTAACGTAAATACAGCACGCTCGGTGATGTAACGCACATCCAGTCCGCGCTCGAGTGCAATTTTTCCGCTGAAAGTGACTTCAGGTAATTCGTTGACGAATTTTTTCACCCGGCCTTCCTGCACGATATTTAATTTGCCATTGGCAACTTCCGTTTTCAGGCTTCCGGCAGTTAAGGTGCCGCAAAATATTATTTTCTTCGAGGTGGCGCTAATATCGATAAAACCGCCGGTCCCCATAATTTTGCCATTGAATTTATGTACGCCGACGTTGCCGTGGCGATCCACTTCGGCGAAGCTTAAATAGCATACATCCAGCCCACCGCCGTGGTAGAAGTCAAACTGGGAGGTCATATCCAGAATCGCGCGGGTGTTGACGTTGGCACCAAAAGCGATGCCCTGGGAGGTAATTCCGCCAATCGGGCCGGTCTCGACCGTCAGAATAAAGTCGTCAGCGCAGCCTTCTTCGCGTGCAACGAGACCAATACCATCGGCGATACCCACGCCAACGTTGCCGACCGCGCCTTTACGCATTTCGAACAGGGCGCGTCGGGCCACCAGTTTACGCTGATTGAGCGGCAGGGCAGTCTGCTGGCTGTCATCAAGGACAAAATCGCCCGAGATAAAGCGGTTAACCGGCGCGCCGCCGTACAATTGAGTTTGATCGGGATCGATGACCACAATATCGACCAGATAGCCCGGAATACGCACGGCTTTTGGGTGCAGTGTGGCTTTCTTCACCATTTTTTGCACCTGCATCATGACGATACCGCCGTTGTTGTGAACGGCCTGAGCGATCACCAGCGCGTCGAGATACATAACTTCATCTTCAAACGTGGCGTAACCTTCGCTGTCGCAGGTGGTGGCGCGAATAAAGGCGATGTTTGGCGCAATGGCTTTGTAATAGAGGTACTCTTTGTTATCAATTTCCACCAGCTTGATCAGATCTTCGGTGGTCACTTCATTCAGCTTTCCGCCCTGTTGGCGGGGATCGACAAATGTTCCGATACCGATCTCACTCAGAATACCCGGCTGGTGGGCTGCCGATGCTCGCAGGGTCTGGGTTAATACGCCCTGAGGATAGTTATAGGCGGCAATTTTATTCTGCTCAGCGAGGTCGGAAATTCGTGGTGATTGTCCCCAGTGGCCGCATAATGCCCATTTGACTAAACCTTCCTGAGCTAACGGGCTAATTCCACGGTCAGCACGGTCACCTAATCCCGTTGGGCTAATCAATGATAAGTTTCGGGGTGAGTGTGCATTTTTATATTTTTCAGCCAGCGCATTAATTAATGTTGTTGCTTCGAGAATACCGCCGCCTGCGCCTAATACGCAGAGCGTTGCCTCATCAGGAATATAATTAATGGCATCCGCTGCGGATAATACGGGGACCCGACCATCAATGCGTTTTGGTCTTGATAATTTCATATGAACTCCAGATTATATGCGTGCGACTACTTGTCGCTATATTCGACAATAATAATGTGAGTTATTTAATAATGTCCGGCCATCTGCCCGATATTCGTGATTAAGCGAATATCTGGGGCAGGGTATTACTGATATTAATA